>JAUNBY010000015.1:3945-20974 GCA_030526935.1 Clostridia bacterium | reverse complement strand
AGGCTGGCGGGAGCGCAATGCGCTCCCCTACGGGTTCGTTGTCGCGCAACCCGCGCGACATAAGCAGTAGGGGAGCTTGCGCTCCCCTACTGGTTGCTGGTGTTGTTGGTTTTTCCATTGTGTGGAGCGGTCGGCCTTGTCAGGCTATTCGATCAAGTTTCATTACGATGACGCCCTTTACCTCTTATTGACATCCCTCGCCGGGCGCATTTCGACTTCGTATTTAACCGATTGAGGCGGGTTTTCAAGCGCGGAGGGGTCGTTAAGGCAATCGGACAGAACCCGGAAGGCTTTCGCGTAGCTGGCGCCGCCCGCTATGCGCTCGTCGGTAACCACGCCTAACGGAAGCTGGTTTTTATACGTAACCCCGCCCCCGGACAGCGGCACGATCGCGCGTTCGCGCTTGCCAAGCGCGAGAAAAACGCTCGTGGTTCCGAAGTTGTACAGGTGGTGGTATATATACGTCATATTTATGGAGGCCATATTCGTTATAAAAAGCGTCGTGTGGAAGGGGCTGGCGTCGTAGATGAGGCCCGGAAGCAGGCCGTATCTGTCGAGAAGCCTGGCGATGGCGACGATTAACGTCGCGAGTCCCGGTATCGATAAAAGTATGCGGGCGAAGCGGTCGGTGAGCGTTCCCATGCTGCTTTCGCGCGAATGCTCTATGGCGCGGCGCATTTTGTCGTCAACGTCGTATATGGTGTCGGTAGCGTTCAGTTCAAGCTTCACCAGGGATTCCTCTATCGTTTCGCCGTGCGTGTTTTTCAAGACAACAAAAGAGACGCTTATCCGGTTGCGGGCGAAAATCTGCTTGTTGGCGATGAAACGGTTCAACTCGGGGCATTGAGAAACCGTCCTGAGATATGCGGCTATCACTATAGTCATAAACGAAAAGACATGGCCTTCGCCGCGCTTTTTTTTGATGTAATTCGCGAGCGTGTCGTAGTCGATGGTCTGCTTGCAAAAATTTTGCGCGTCGTTGCGGGTGGGCATAACATAGGGGGTGAACATCACGATGGGATCGACGTTTTTTATGCGCCTTCCGTCTGGTCTTATTCCGAACATTTGTATCAACGCCTTTCCATGCTATTATAACCGCATACGGCTTCCTTGGCAAGTTCTTTTATTTTTCAACTGATGGCGCGCGACAGATTGTATCCATGCGCACAATGCACAGTTTTTGCGCTTTGCCATATGCGTCCGGTTGGAGAAAAGCGTGTAAGGTATATTTTGGGGTATTACGCGAAACTGAAAAATGTGATATAATATACATGAACATTAAAGGAGGATAACGTATATGAAACGCATCAGATACGCCTGCCTGGAGCAGACGATTCATTTCATGCTCAAGGAAGAACTGCCGCGGGCGGACGCAGTAAACCTCGTCAACGAAGAATGCGACAGATACATGCAGCAACTGGACAGGAGCAAAACAAAGTATAAAATAATTTCCAAACAGACACAAGAGGACGGCTCTATACTTCTAAGCGTAAAGAAACAGTATAACGGCCACGACGTTGGCCAGTATTTCGATTGATTATGGACAGCTATAACTACGAGATCGGGCAATATGTGGTCTATGGCGACGACGGGGTTTGCCGCGTCGTGGACATAGGTAAGCCGGATATGCCGCACCTGGACGCCGCTGAGCAGTTCTACTTCTTAAAACCGCTGGATTACGACGGAATGATATACGCCCCCGTTTCATCGGCCTCCCATATGCGCCCCGTGATGGAAGCGGGACGCGCCGCCCGGCTTTTGGACGAGATAAAGATTATGAATTGCGACGCCGTAGTCTGCCGCGATAAGAAGCAGATGCAGGCGCAGTACGAAAGCATGCTGGCTAAGGACGACTGCGAAGCGTACGCAAGGACGGTCAAGAGCATATATACAAAGCGCGGGAACTGCCCGTCCAGCAAGAAAAAGCTCAGCCTGATGGAGGAACAGCTCCTTAAAAGAATAGAAAGAAGCCTCGTTTCAGAATTGGCGGTAGCGCTTAATATGCCCGCCGAAACGGTTCGAAAGCGTTTGGAATCAGCCTGCGCGCAATAAGAACACACAGTGCCATATAAAGGGGTGAAACGCGCATATGCGGATTTGCCCCTTTAATTAACATATGAAATGCAGGATTTCGCGCGCCGCGCACAGAATATATATAAGTTATAAGTTTATACATCTTATGTATTTTATACATTCGGAGGTACGGCGCATTGGTATGCCCCAAATGTGGATACAATAATCAGGCGAACGAACGCAAATGCCGGAAATGTCAGTCAACGCTCACTACGGGCGAGTCCCGAGCGAAGGTAGCGAAGACGCCGGCCAGAATAATAAGCCATATACTCATGTGGATTATGTTCGCGCTCATAACGATTGTCGTTTTGGGCATCGCCGCCTACAGGATATACTATTGGTACGACGCGTGGCGGTTGGAGAACTATTACGAGATAAACGAAATAATGGAACCTCTGGTCGAGGAAATCACCATGGATTACGGCATGGCGGGCCACGCCATAACCTTTTTTGGCGACGACGGCGATTCAATATTTGTAAAGGAACTAAACCGTTCGTATATTATATCGGGCGGACTTGTGAGCGTACAGGTCGAGGACAGCTACTGGGTTTCGGGCGATCCCGAGACCGCCGACGCCCTTGTGATTACGCTTACGCCCGTAAAATATACCGAAAACGGCGAGCAGATCGAGCTTCCGGAGATAATCATAGAGACCCCGGTTCCGCAGTCGCCGCTGACGCTCATAAACCCGGAGTCGGACTTTACGCAGGTGAACACCTCGATATACCCGCTTTCAATACAGGTCGTGCCTGATTCGGTGGTGCTCGTAAACGGCGAGGACGTGACCGACATCGTAGATTACGCGGGTATGCTGTCCGTAAACATAAACGTCTATCCCCAGGGAGATAACCTGATATCTCTTCTTGTCTCGACCGACAAGCATAAGCAGACGCGCACCGACATAAACCTCTACCGCGAACATCAGGACATAAACCTCGAGCCGAGCCTTACGCTCGAGGAGACATCCAACCGCAGGATCTACACCGTTTCCGGAACCATCGACCCCGACGCGCTGTTGACGGTAGATACAGATTACGTCGAGGACTCCATTTACGTAGACGCCAGCGGAAACTTCAACTTCAGGGCGAGGCTGTCTGTCATAGGCGACAATACGATCACGTTCCGCGCTTCGAAAGAGGGGCTTACGGATTCCGTGGTATCGGTGTCGGTCTACTATGTGCCAACCCTCAACGAATACTCGCGAATGGCCTGGGCCATGGATTACGAGCAGCTGAAGCTCTACTACGAGACGTGGAACGGCCGCGTATTCCTGTGCGAAGGTACGGTCGTGGAGGTCGTGATGAACGGCGAGGAGCAGACGGTATATATGGACGTGTCGGATTCGAGCCAGCCGCAATACGTGGCGCTGGTCAACTATTCGTCGGTCGGCACCCCCGAGGTCGGAACCAGATATAGAGCCTACGCCGACGTGCTCGGAAACGCGTTCTATATAGACGACTATGTCCCGCGCCTCGCGTGCCGGTATATGCTCGTGGATTAGCGATTTCTCCCGCTCACCGTTGAGTTTACGACAGTACTCTTGACAACATCGCGCGGATTATGTAGACTGATTATATCGTCGGCAAGAAGCCGGCTCAGGGGCGCGAAGCGTCCATACGCGCTAAACATGAAACTGTGCCATGAAGGCATGCGGCTTGAATATTACAGCCACATGCCTTTTTTATTAAGGAGGATTGTATGACGCTCAACGATTTTTTCGGCTTGCATCCCCGGGCGGGCATCGCCTTTTCGGGAGGCGTAGATTCGGCCTATCTTCTTTACGCCGCGATACAAAGCGGAGCGCGGGTTAAAGCGTATTATGTCAAATCCGCCTTCCAGCCCGCGTTTGAACTGGAGGACGCGAAAAAGATCGCCGAACGGATTCGGGCGGATATGACCGTGATAGATCTCGACGTGCTCGATTGCGAGCGGATTGCGGCGAATCCGCCGGATCGCTGCTATCACTGCAAAAGGCGCATATTCTCGGCCATCGTCGAGCGCGCGAACGCGGACGGTTTCGATACGCTTTTCGACGGAACCAACGCTTCGGACGACGCGGGCGATCGCCCCGGTATGCGCGCGCTGCGGGAATTGAAGGTTCTGTCTCCGCTTCGCGAATGCGGACTGACCAAGCCCGAGATACGCGAACGTTCAAAAGAAGCGGGGCTTTTCACCTGGAATAAACCCGCCTACGCATGTCTGGCTACGAGGATACGCACGGGCGAAGTCATAACAAGGGAAAAGCTGGAGAAGACAGAGTTGGCGGAGGGATATTTATATTCGCTTGGGTTTTCCGATTTCCGCGTTCGCATGGCGGGAGGGGCGGCGAGGATTCAGGTTACGCCGTCGCAGATCCAGAGGGTTTTGACGTTGAGAAACGATATTCTAAGCGCCCTTAAAAAGTATTACGACGCGGTGACGCTCGATTTGGAGGTAAGAGATGAATAGCTCTGTAAGACAAATGCTCCAAGCCGTCCGGGACGGAATAATGCCTGTGGACGAGGCGGTATATAAACTCAAGGCGGCCCCCTTCGAGGACATAGGCTACGCCAAGGTAGACCTGCATCGCTCTTTGCGCCAGGGCGTCGCCGAGGTCATATACGGCGCGGGAAAGACGCCGGAGCAGATTATAGGCATCGTCGCCGCGCTCAAAAAGAACAACCCATCCGCCATACTCATAACGCGGCTTTCGCCGGAAAGCGCCGCGGTCGTCGAGAAGGCGTACCCTCTCGAATATCATCAGCAGGCGCGAATTGGAATAATTGGCGCTATGCCGGAACCGGACGGTATGGGAAAAGTCGTCGTAGCCACGGGCGGCACAAGCGACATTCCCGTTGCGGAGGAAGCCGCGCTTACGGCTCAGGTGCTGGGAAACGAGGTCACGCGGCTTTACGACGTGGGCGTGGCGGGTCTTCACAGGACGCTTGCGCATCTTGACGAGATAATGACCGCGAGCGTCATAATCGCCATCGCCGGAATGGAAGGCGCGCTCGCAAGTGTCATAGGCGGTTTGGCCGATTGCCCCGTTATCGCCGTGCCTACGAGCGTAGGCTACGGCGCGTCGCTGGGCGGACTGTCGGCTCTGTTGTCCATGCTCAATTCCTGCGCCAGCGGCGTAGCCGTCGTCAATATCGACAACGGCTTTGGCGCCGGGTATATGGCGAGCCTTATAAATCATATGCGGGCGAAAGGAGAATAAAGGCGCTTATACGCAACGCGGGGCATAAATAATCGGCGCGCAAAAAGCTTCCTGCAAAATAATGCGCTCTTCTATTCAAAAGTCCCGTGAAGACAGCGTTTGCAGGAAGCGCAGGCGCGCGTCGAAATTATACTACCCGTTCAAATTTGTCCACTCCGACGCCGCACAGCGGACAGACATAGCCATCCGGGAGCGCTTCGCCCTCGTAAATATATCCGCAAACCGTGCAGCGCCAAGCCGTCGCGGAAGCGGAGGCGGAGGTCTCCTGCGCGGGCGCGGGGTCGCCGCTCATATCAAGCGCGATTTCATCCGCCAGCGCGTGGAGCTGTTCCATGCTTTCGGCGTTTGTAGAGGAGAGCAGAGTCACCGTCTTGCCGATAGTGCGCATGTCAGGCATCCGGGCGATCATCTCGCCCATGACCCTGCCCGCTACAGGCGACCAGCTGCCATTTTCAACAAGGGCGACGCTCCGGTTTTGAAGGTTGTGGTCTATAAGGTCGTTCATGAAATTCTTCATCGGGGTGAACAGGCCCATATTGTAGGTGACGCTGGCAAAAACAAGATGGCTGCATCTGAAAGCTTCGGCGATCAGTTCGCTGACATGCGTCTTGGATACGTCGTATACAACCACGTTGCGCAAGCCGCCCTGCGACAGGCGGGAGGCCAGAAGGTTGGCGGCGTTTTCCGTGCCGCCGTAGATGGAGCCGTAGAATACGGCAACGGCGTCGTCCTCCGGGGTATAGGTGCTCCAGCGGGTATACTTGTCCAGTATCCAGCCGAAGTTGTCGCGCCATACGGGTCCGTGAAGCGGGCAAATCATGCGGATATCCAGCGTGGCGGCTTTTTGCAGCACAGCTTGCACCTGCGGGCCATATTTGCCTACGATATTCGTGTAGTAGCGGCGCGCGTCGGGCAGCCACTCGGTTTCAAAGTTCACCTCATCGGCAAAGAGGTTGCCGTTCAGCGCGCCGAACGTGCCAAACGCGTCGGCGGAGAACAGCATGCCGTCGGCGGTGTCGTAAGTCATCAGCACCTCGGGCCAGTGCACCATCGGAGCCTCCACAAAGGCCAGAGTATGCCGGCCTGTAGACAGCGTGTCCCCCTCGGCGACTACCTGGGTGATGGAGGAGACGTCCATATCGAAGAACTGCTTCATCATGTCCATCGCCAGCTTTGAGCAGACGATTTTTACGCCGGGGTAGCGCGCAATCACATCCGGAATGGTGGCGCAGTGATCCGGCTCCATGTGCTGCACGACAAGGTAATCCAAATCGCGGCCGTTGAGCGCGTAGTCGAGATTCTCCATGAACTGGCCTGATGCGCAGCGGTCAACCGTATCCATGAGCACGGTCTTTTCGTCAAGCAACAGGTAGGAGTTGTAGCTTACTCCCCTCGGGATGGGATATACGTTTTCAAACAGCTCGATGCGGCGCTCGCTGACGCCAATGTACACCAGGTCGTCCGTGACGGAGCGGACATTGTGCACGCCGGAGAAACGCGCCTTGCCGTCGATAACCTGCGCGGCGCTTTCCGCTTTCGCCTCCGAAGCGGAGAACGGGCTCATCATTTGCATGGCGGCGACCCCCGCGACGCCGGCGACCGCGGTCTTGAGGAAGTTGCGGCGCGTCATATCGCTTTTCATTATAACGGATACCTCCCATATATTGCATATTGGAATTTCATTTGTATTTTATAACCCGTAAATGGCAAAGCGAAACAGAATTGACGCTTAATTTTGCAAAATATCATCAATTATCAGCGCTATGAGTACCGCCTCGAATAAAGCGATACGAGATCTATCCGCCTTTATGTTCGGAGCCTAAGTAAATCGTACCTTCGCAGTAGATCATCTTAAGCAGGTTGTCGCGAACCGTCTTAGGGAACAGTCGCCCCGAGGCGGCTTCGCTCAGATCTACCCATTCGCTTGAAAGCTGATAGTCGTCGCGATGTGTGGGGTTCAGCGGCGCGGCGGAGTTGAGCGTACACAGGAAAAAAAAGTAGACCTTGTGGTCGGG
This sequence comes from Clostridia bacterium, assembly GCA_030526935.1. Lineage (GTDB taxonomy): Bacteria > Bacillota > Clostridia > Christensenellales > Aristaeellaceae > JAUNBY01. The sequence continues at coordinate 13,686 of JAUNBY010000015.1, read as the reverse complement.
TATGGAGTTTCTGCGATGCGTTATCGCCTCGTAGACTCCGGCCATGCGTTGTGGCGTGACGCTGAAACCCGTCTCCTCAAGAAGCTCGCGTTTTATCGCGTCGGACAGGGTTTCTCCGTATTTCTGCCCGCCTCCCGGCAGCGCGTAGTATACGCCGTATCGCGCCCTGCACCTGTTGAGCAATATCTTTCCGTCGCGAATGACGAGCGCCTTTGCCGAGTTGCGTATTGCCATGCCGTCCACCTCCATAATAGCATATTATATATCATATGGCGGCGTTTGGCAACAATGTACCGGGCGCTGACATATCAGGCTGAAGATAAACATTCCGGTTAAGAAGGGGCTTTTTCCCTTCGAGGGGGAAGCTTTTCCCGCGGTTTATCATCAGCCTGAAAACCCGTCGCCCGCAGTCGTTGAATGTACGATTCGACATTTGCCCGCTCATGTTATACTTCATCGGGGTTTTCGTTGTAAAGAGGGCCTATGTGCGCGTGGAAAAGCACGTTTGAATTTGGATATTTGCGGTAAAACTGCTTTTTCAGGCGCTCTATGACCATGTTGCCGGTGGTGTAGTTGACGGTGGGCAATAGCATCGCGAAAAGCGTGGGGCTGAACTGCGTGATGGTGTCGCCCTTTCGAAGGTTGTTTTTCATTATATCGAGCGTTCCCTGCATTATGTCGTTTTGCTTAAGAGGCTCCAGCGGCTGGTTGTTGATGTCGGTTATCATAACCAGTCCCAGGAACATCGTCGAGCCGAGCCTTTTTATATTGCGCATCTGCAGGTTGAATATCTCCTTGAAAACGGTATATTCGCACTCGAAAGCGCCGGAGACCTTGCTGCTCTCCATGAGCTCTTTTCTTATCGAGTCGAGGTTGAACTCGAGGGTCTGGCTGGCTTGAGTTATCTGCTTGTAAAAATCCTGTATGGCTTGAGTCGGAGGAACGCCGAGATAGCGATAGTGAAGCTTTGTGACGTGCTTATACTGAAGCATCGCCTCGTTGTTGCGATTGGACTTGGTAAGCGCGTTCATCAATTCAAGGTGGAGCTTCTCGTCGAAAGCGTCCACTTCCAGCGCAGTACGGCATACGCGGATTATCTCGTCGTAATTGACCGCCTGCAAGTTAAACTCTACGCAGTCGTAAACCTTTTCGAGATACTCATTGTGTATGGCGATGGCTTTGGAAAGCGACCAGTCCTGCTCCTCGGTGTCGAGCAGGTCTCCCTTATAGAGCTCCAGCACCCTGTTGTAGAGCAATACGCGCTTTTTCTTGTCTTCCGCCTTCTTGGAGTCGCGCGGTATCGCGTCGATCGCGGCGAAGACGTCCTGCAATTCGTACAAATCGACCGTCATATTGTCCAGACAACGCCAGCGATATCCCCCGCGCTCTGACACGATGCAGGAACCCAGATCGGGATAGAGATTGTTCAACAATGCCCTCGTGCGGCTAACCAGCGTCTTAAGCGCGCTTTCAGGATTGGCGGATCCGTCGTTTATCCACAGCATATCGAGTATATTGTTGTTGAACACCTTCTCGCCGCGATGCAGCAAAAGGCACCAGACAAGCGACGAACCCTTTTTGGATTTCTTCAGAATGTCTTCCACCCGTGTGTCGTTGACCACGAGCGAGAACTTTCCCAATACCTTGATAAAGATTTCATTTTTCCTCTTCATGTTCTCAGCCTTTCATCATAGTCGTTTCGCGGCTTCTACCGGTGCGGACGCGCTCTCGTCCGCAAGGGTATGCTCAGAGGGGACGTTGTTCACAGTCTTCTCGACATGGCGTCGACGTTTGTGCAGTACAAAAGCGCGTTCTCTTTGGATATTACGCCCTGTTTATAGAGCCTGTACAGGTCGGCGTCCATAGAAATCATGCCCTGCGCCGCGCTTGAGTAGATGACATTATCTATCTGATGCGTCTTGCCGTCGCGTATCATCGACTGAATGGCGCTGGTCACGATCATTATCTCGAACGCCGGGTAAAGCCCTCCGTCGGTAGTCGCAACGAGGTGCTGCGATACCACGGCTTTTAGTACCATGGACAGCTGAACCCTGACCTGCTGTTGCTGGTTGGCGGGAAACGCGTCGATTATGCGGTCGACGGTCGTCGCGGCGCCTACGGTATGAAGCGAGCTTAAGAGCAAATGCCCCGTTTCGGACGCCGTGAGCGCCGTCTGTATAGTCTCGTAGTCGCGCATCTCGCCCAGCATTATCACGTCCGGAGCCTGCCTTAAAGACGACCTGAGCGCGCTTTCGAAGGACTGAGCGTCCGAATGTATCTCTCGCTGGCTTACCATGCTCAGCGCGTGAGGATGCAGGTACTCGATCGGGTCCTCTATGGTTATTATATGACCCATGCGGTCGTGGTTAATCTTGTCTACCATGCACGCGAGGGTCGTCGTCTTGCCGCTTCCGGCCGATCCGGTTATCAGTATCATGCCGCTTCGATAACCGGTCAGATCCATGACGGTTTTCGGTATATGAAGCGCCTGAGGATCCGGCAGTCCGAAGGCCACAACGCGAAGTATCGCGGCGAATGTTCCGCGCTGCTTGTAGGCGTTGCAGCGGAAGCGGCCTATATTCTTAAGCGAGAACGAAAAATCGTCGTCGCCCTCGTTTAGCAGCTTCTCCAGACTTCTCTGTGAAGCGAAGGCGTAAACCTGCTCTATGAGCGTTCGCGTGTACGCGGGCGGCGCCGAATCGTCGGTAAGCGGCATAAGCCTGGCCTGCACTTTCGCCATGACGGGAGATCCGGGAATTATGAATATGTCAGAGCCGCCCATTTTCAAGGTCGTTTCGAGTATTTCATTAAGCTGAGTTATTCCTGATCACCCCCCGAAAAGGTCGAGGTATTCCTCTTCCCATTCCATGTCGTCGGTAAGGCTGTGTTCCAAAATTCCGTACCTCGCCCCGCCGGGGCCTTCTCCCAGCGTATATATAAACGCGCGGCAGAGTATATGCCGGTCGTACTTCGCGTCTATCATAAGCGTGACCTCGCGTCCATCCACATGGTACTCATCGCCCAGCGACGAGGTTATTTCGCGAATATAGGCCTCGTCGTCTACGGCGTTATACTCAGCCTTCAACAGCGCTGCGTCGAGCGCCGCGAGCCTTTGCGAGCATATGCCGTCCGCCGCGTAATACTCGCGGGTCATCTCGGCCGATCTCTCGGAAAGTTTCACGTCGCCAACGGCGCTTACGAACGCCAGAATGCCGACTATGCTCATGCACAATACGAGCACTATCAGCATAAGCGACGCCGCTCCGGGGCCTATTCTGAATCCGCGCCCATTCATGCCGCACTCTCCCGCGCGTCGGACGCCCGCGACACATACCAGCCGGTTTCGACTTCATATATCGGTTCGTCGCCAACCATCGCCCTTGCCCGGGCGTTTACCATCATCCCGGCGGGTCGGGGCTGTTCGTCCAGTTCCATAACCAGGCACACTCCGTCCTCGCCCTCGAGGCGATACTGGCCATCATTAAGCGAGAACCCCCCGTCTATGAGCGTCTGTCCGCCTTCGTCGCCCGCCCGGGCGCGCTCCAGCCAGTTCTGCGCCATAACGACCGCCGAATTCAGCCTCCCGGCGTCGCGACTTTGCTCGTGAACCGACAAAAACAGCCTCATAAGCACCGTCGCCGACAGCAGGAAGAAAAACACCACCAGCAGTATTTCCATAAGCAATGCGTTTGACCGCGTTTTGGATGACATTTTTTCCCTCCTCGTCAAGCCGGATCGCATCTGACGGCCAGATACGCGGTATATACCTCGCCGTCGGACGTGCCTGTCTCAAATGTATAAAGCCCGTCGTTTATCGAGGGCGCGAAGTATTCCGCCTCGCAAAGCACTTCCCCAATTTCGGGATCGAAAGCGTCGGAAAGCTGTGAAAACTGTTCCATGAGGTATCCGCCGTAGCAGTATATATTAGTCGCGTAGCTTTCCCCATCCGCGAAATAACCTATTCTCAATACGGGAACATCGCCCTGTATTATGGCTACCGTCCCCGTCGCCTCGCCCATTCTGACCTTGTTTACGACGTAATTCGCAAGTATGCGCTGCCTTGAGTGGTAATCGGCGTTATCGACAGTATCGCGATAAGCCTTTGTCCCTGCCAGTATCAAAAACATCGACGCGAGCGCGAATACGCCAAGCAGGACGAACACGAACGCGTCCGCTATAATATGTCTTCTCGTCCTCTTCCCGATATCGCTACTCACGCCCATCACCTATCCTGACAACCCTGATATCCGGGATTATGTTCGACGCGAACGCGCTGTAGTTCACAAGGTACATATTCCTGTCGTACATAAGCCCGTAATACTCCTCGAGGTATTCCGCCCTTTGCGGGTATCTGCCCTCTATCGCAAAGCACGTGACAGCCGCGCGCTTCACGGCGTTTAAGACCATCTGCGTCTGTTCTTCCGCGCTTTTTCTGCTGAGCGAGTTGATAAGGCCAATCGCGCCCGATATTACGACGCAGAAAACCGCGACCGATATTATAAGGCCGCGCCACTGCTTCAAAACGTTCGCGATTCGCATATCAAAACCTCCGCGCTACATTACGCTGGCTATCATTCCCGCCATCGGAAGCATGACCGACAGCAGTATCGCTCCTATTACCACCGACAAAACCGCTACTATCGACGGCTCTATTATGGATATCAAAGATGATATTCCGTCGTTGACCTCATCCTCGTAAATGCCCGCTATCTTCATCATGACCGAATCGGTCTGGCCCGAGGCGTACCCCATTCTGATCATGCGGCTGTACAATTCGTCGAATAGTCCCGTGTTATCTATAGCGTCCGGGAAGGGCTTTCCGGCCCGCACGTCCCGCGACACCGTTTCAAGCTTCTCGCGGGCGGTTTCATCCGTCAGTATCGACGGCATTACCTCGAGCGCGTCCTCCATCGGAAAGCCGCTTTCGAGCATCATGGAAAGCACCGAGGCGACCCTCGAGGCCGATATGCGCTTTGAAAGCGTGTCGATTCGCGGTATCACGCGCCTGACAATGGCCATGACCCTCGCCCTGTATCGAGTTTTCAGAAGCAGAACCGTCGCCAGAACCGCGCACAGAAGTATTCCGACGATAGCGAGCATCGCCCAGCCGACGTTCATCCCGAACATCATTAAAGAATTTCCCGACGCCGTCATGTCCATACCCATGCTCGCGAGCACCTGGTCAAATATCGGCAGCACCTGCGTTATCAAAACCGCTATGACGCAGGCCATCATGACGCCAAGAACCATGGGATACGTCACCGCGCTCGCGACGGAACGCTTTATGCGGCTTTCGCGCATATAATACTGCGCCAAACCCTTCATCACCGTTTCGAGCTTTCCCGTCCTCTCGCCGATCGCAATCATCTCGATCATGTAACCGGGGAAGCGACCCGCTTGCTTAAGCGCGTCGCAAAGCGTCGCTCCGCAGGAAACGCTTTCGCACATTTTCCGATACATCGGATAATCGGCGCTTTCGCGATAGCCGAGGCTCAACGCCTCGATGCCGTCGTAAAGAGCCATACCCGCGCCGAGCATAAGCGCGACCTGCTCGCAGAATATGCTCAATTCCTCCGGCGCTATCTCGCGCTTTGCCCTCTCGCGCATCATCATGCCCCCCATTTAATAAACCCTTTCGACGGCATAGCTCGTGACGTTCGCCGCCGTTATTTCGCTGGTTATGTCCACAAGTATATACTCACCGTCGATCAACACCTCGTTCCAGGCGTGATAGCTGGTGTTTGCGTATCCGATCGCCATCTTCGCCGCTACGCCCTGAACCCTCAGCATACAGGCCGTGATTCCCGCTATGTCAAAGCATATACCCGATTTTTCCTCGTATACGCAGTCGAGGTCGGGCAGATAGCCGGAGGTTACGGTCATGGCCCTCATATAATTATATGAGAAGTTGCTCCTTACGTAGGAACGTATGGCCTCGAGCTTTTCCGCGTCGGTCTGAAGCCCCTCGCACAATTCGTTCGACATCGCGACGGCGGGGCTTTCCTGCGTATACCAGATATACTGGTTGGGACACAGAAACGGCGCGTCGTCGCTCGAAAGCTTCACGTTAAAATTTTGCGAAGCCTCTTGGGTATATCGGTTTCCGCTCGCCTGTTTGAAGACCTTGGCGTTGTATTTGCCATTCCCCATCTGAAGTGGGAACACCTCGTAATCGCCATCGCCGTTCAAGTCGTAGGTATAGCTGTCATCCGCGAGAGTAAGCCGGAACTTCAACCGCTTTTGCGACTGTGTGTATTTACCCATCACGTATCCGTCGTCTGAATTGCTTACGTCGACGGTCATTCCGTTTTTCTTCTTTACGTCGTCGCCGGGAGCCGAAGGCCACACGAGAGAGCTTGCGCCTATGGCGGCGATAATTATGCCGATCGTTATTATCGCGCAGATTGCCGCTTTAGCCGGCAAAGCCCGTCTATGGCGCATGTCCCTCCTCCATTCCGGCAATTAGTTTTGCATAATATCCACCCGATACATATTATAGCATCGATGTGACTGTTTTTCAATAGCAAATTTGACGATAAATCCGGCCGTTTGGTTCCACTCAAGGGAGAGAAAGCGGTTACATCCCTTTCCGCCTTTGTCGCTCAGCGCCGCGCACGAGAGACGCGCAAACAGGAATACCCTTTATTTAACGAGGGTTTTCCAGTTTGTGCGGGTTTTATTGTAAACGAACCATCGCCCTGCCAATCAACAACAATCATGTGTAATTGGGAAGGCCTCCCGGTGATTCGATTAACATATTATAGACTTATTCAAGGCATAATCGCAAGCGCCACACAATGACCCACTGACTCCTGTGCTTCGCTCGCGAAAGAAATGACGCGCAGTTACGCGCATAAGGAATTGGTTTATATACTTACTATTTTCTTACTGAACAGAACTAATAGATACAGCGACATAATCTGACCCGCGTAACCAATCCAATTCGTGCACTCTGCCCCAGTTTTAGGGGCAGGGCGTCGAGTGGTTTATATTTAAGGTTCGATCGCCTAAAGCCGTCCCAGCAACTTAAGCATTGGGCGGGGGTCGTCGCAAAGCGCAATGATAACGCCGCAATCCAGGGCATGCTTTGCGGCAGCCTCGTCGGGAACGGGTGCGCTTACCACGATCTTACCCATTTCGCGAAGCGCATCCGCGTTTTCGCGATTCAACAGCTTCGTTGGCATACACACGGCATCCAGGGTTGCGTAAGTGCCATTTATGCCAGGGATGTGATTAACGTTACCGGGGAAATCGTTTGGAGGCCCAACGGTAAGAAAACCTGTATTGCTGTGAAGGTATCGGGTAATCTCCCCGTCCAGACTGTTGAATATGCAGCGGTCTTCAAAGCCATAAGCGTATAGTATCTCCATCACCGGCCTGATTGTGGCGTCAACCCCGCACCCGGGCTTCAGGTCTATATCGACGGCTATATCGGGATAGCGGCTGTAAAGTTTGCAGAATTCCTCCAGCGTGGCAACAGGCGCGTCTTCCATGCCGATTTTGCGACCAATTTGCACCTTGGCAAGCTGTTCGTGAGTATAATCCTGAACGCTTCCCGTAAGCGGAGAGGATTTTTTCTCAAGAATGTCGTCGTGATACAGCATAGGTATACCGTCCGAGGACATTGAAATATCCAGTTCCACCATATCTACGCCTAGCTCAGCTGCCTTTTCAAAGGCAATGAGCGTATTCTCGGGATAGCAGGCCGAGAAACCGCGATGAGCCGCGACGATGGGATTCCCAGCGCCAAATTGTTTACCGATTCTATATGGCATAACCATTCTCCTCCTCGCAATAATATTGAACCCTGCTTATTAAATGGCGGGCAGCTTCGTACACAGCCCTGAGCGTATGCCGGGCCATTTCCGGCGGCATACCGTTCGCCGCGTTTAATACCTCCATCGTCATATCGCCTGCGTATCGCGCGTGAGCGAGTGCGCGGGCAAACGCCTCATAATCAACATTACCCTGATATGGTATCAGATGCTGATCGCTGAACGTATCGTTGTCGTGAACATGTACGGCGAAGAGGCGTCCGCCCATGCGCGTTACCGCCTCGCAGATGTCGGTGCCCGTATAGTTGGCATGCCCTACGTCAAAGCAATAGCCGACGTTTTCACAATCCACGGCCGTCAACAGCGCCTCGTGCTCTTCGATGCATGTGCAAAAACGCCATTCTTGGCGACCGTCAAAGTGACGCTTGGTGAGCATATTTTCCAGCGCCAGCCTCAATCCTAGCGCGCCGGCTAATTCCGCTTTTTTGCGCAGTCGGGACACGTTATACTTTATACATTGCTCAAACGCGCGCAGTCGAGGTTCCATTATTATAGGATGGATGGCTACGTCGCGCACTCCGAGAATCGCGGCAGCCCGAAGAGCGTTGTCGGTCATTATTTCCGTCGCGTTCATGTGATCCTCGCCCAACGAGCGATCCAGCTCCAGGCTATGCATCTGGCTAAAGCGCATGCCCAGTTTTTCCGCTACTTCCCTCGCGCCATGCGCCCATCTATTCCACGCTTCAGTATCCAGGGCGGAGCTTTTACTCTCAATCAGCTCGCAAGCGGGCGCGTACCAGTCTACGACGGTGAATCCCGCTTGGCGCAAAAAGCGTAGTATTTCGTCTATTCGGTATTTCCTTGCGCCGTATCCTCTTGTGATGACACGGGTCGTACTTGCAGCGTTCATCATTCGCTTCCTCAGTCGGTGTTGCTTTTGTTGATAAAGTGCATGAATGTCAGAGAACAAATAAGTATTATTACGAGTATAATCGTGGCAAGCGCCGCGCCGTAGCCCATGCGCCACTGCATAAAACCCACCTGATAAGTGTACAGGTTAAGCTGCATTGTGGCGGTGCCAGGCCCACCGTAAGTGAGCGCGTCGATTAGGTCATATTGCCTTATGGCGTCCATTAGGCGGAACATGATTGCTAAAAGCAATGAAGGTCGGATAATCGGCAGCACGACTCTGAAGAATATCTGAACCTTATTCGCCCCGTCAATCAACGCCGCTTCGAGGAAAGAGTCGTCTACGCCCTGTAAGGCACTGAGAAGTATTATCGTTACAAAGGGCGTACCTACCCAAAGGTTTGTAATGATGACCGAATACACCGCGGCAGTTTCGTCGCCTAGCCAGTTGACCGTCGCAACGCCCAATGATTTGAGCAGATAGTTCACCACGCCCATATCGGTGTTGAGGAGCATTCGCCAGATGAAGCCGGCTACTATGCCGGTGATCATCATGGGGATCAGATGAAGAAGACGGCAAATTCTTGTGCCTTTAAAATCCGTGTTCCACAACAGGGCAACCAGCATACCGAAGAGAATTTGCAGGCTCACCGTACCAACCACGAGCTTAACGGTCACCAGGCAGGCTTCTCCAAAATACTTATCCTTGGTGAAGATGCGAATAAAGTTGTCCAAGCCAATAAACCGCGCCTTGTCCATTGTGGTTATCGTAGTGTTGGTAAACGCCAGGTAGAAATTGACCATTAGCGGAATAATCGTGAGCACGAACAGCACGATGAACGAAGGCCATATCAACATTCTGTATGCCCTGCGATCCGCAAGAATGCCCCTGTTCTTAGACAGTGTACTTTGCATGTTTTCATCCTCACTAAGTTAAGTGTAAACCCAGACGTGCGCGCGAAGCGACGCGCGCCCGTCATATAGCACCGAGCTGGGTTCTAGGGATTTGGCGGGGGCGTAGGGCAATGTCATCAACCCAAGCAAGTTAACACCTCTG
>JAUNBY010000015.1:0-3935 GCA_030526935.1 Clostridia bacterium | reverse complement strand
CGCCGTCCCTGTCAAGAATGTCGATTACGTCGGTCTGCAACTGCAACAGGGCTTCCTCTACGCCTATATTTCCCTTGATCGCGTCGTAGAAGATTTGAACCATATCGGTATTGATTTCACTCTTCTGAGAAATCAGCGGCCAATAGACGATCTTCGCCATTGATGCGGATTTCTCGACGGCGTTGCACAGATCCTCGGGAAGCACGGTGTAGATTTCATCGTTGGCATAGACGTCCGTGCGATAGCAGGAGATGGCCTTTCCGCGCATGATCTGATCCAAAGCGGTATCATAGCTCGTGGCGCACTTGATGAGTTCCCAGCACCATTCGGCGTAGTCGGTATTGCTGGCGATAGAGAAGCACCATCCGTCGCCCCAGGAGTAAACGCCGTCCAGGGCGGCAAATCCGAACTGATCGTAGAGATTGGTCTGCTCGGGATCGAGCAGGTTGACAGCCAGCGTCGCGGCGTCCACAAACATCGCGGAATAGCCCTGCTGCATGGCGGTCATCGCCTCTTGATAGGCATAGGCGTCTATGCCCTCAGGCGCATAGTCATACATCCTCACCAATTGATCCAGCGCCACCTCTGCGGCTTCGGTATCGAACACCGTTATAGCCTGTCCGTCCTGCGGATACCATTCGCCACCCTCGTACAGCCAGTTGATGAGCCATGGTATGGCAATTCCGCGCTCCTGGCCACCGCGGAAAGCGAGTGCGTACTTGCCGTTATCAGGATCGTTGAGTATCTCGGCGCATTGCAGCACTTCTTCCATGGTGGTGGGTATCTCGGTGATACCCGCTTGCTCAAACATGGTCTTGTTGTACATCAGAATGCCAACGCCGGCGGAATAGGCGACGGACCAGCGCTGATCATTCAACACGCACGCGTCAAGCGCGGCGGTCATAATGCCCTGATACCATGCGGTATTGGCTTCCTCCTCGGCCTGGATAAATTCGTCGAGGGGTTGTATCCATCCCGCGTCAATGAGCGAGCCCCAGTGATTGCAGTTTACCATCACAAGGTCGTAGCCCTGGTCTTCCTCGGCGAGCGCTAACGTCAGCAAATCGCCGTATCCCGTCGAAGCTGCAAGCTCAAAATTCACCTTTATTCCGTAAGTATCGGCGAACTTTTGCAGATAGGTTTGACATAGGTCATCGTTCTGGTTCTGGGTGCAGATGAGAACATTGATCTCAACGCCTTCGGGGTTGAGCACACTTGGATCGGTAGCCGCCTGAGCGCCGAGCGCGCCCAGACACATCAGTGTCGCAAGAACCAAAGTAAGTACCCGTTTCATTAAAAGATCCTCCTCGCGTTCGTATTGTTTAACGGGGCTAAGGCGCCCGTTAAATCCTTCATCCCTTAACCGCACCTGCCGTCAGTCCGCGCACAAGGCTTTTTTGTGCAATCAACGCGAACGCGATCATCGGCAGCGCTACCATGCAGGAGGCGGCGCACAACAGCCCCCAGTTGGTTCCTACGTCGTTTACAAACCTGTGTACGGCGTATGATACCGGTCTGGTCTCGCTTCCTGAAATAAGCTTTGCGTAAAAATACTCGTTCCAGGAGTGCATGAACGCGAATACCGCCGCCGTGCTGATGCCCGGCTTTATCACGGGGATTACCACGCGTATAAGAGACTGTACGAGCGTACATCCGTCTATACGGGCGGCTTCCTCGATTTCAGTCGGCACGCTCCTGCAAAAACCGTTGAGCAGCCACGCCGTGAATGGCAGTTGCGTTGTGAGATAAATAAGCGTCAATCCGATATATGTATCGCTCAATCCGACCCTCCTGTAAAGGAAGTAATACGGAACTGCGAATCCCATCGCGGGAAGCATGCGGGTGAGCAGTATCCATATGCCTATAAAATGCGCGCCACGAGTTTTACTGCGCGCCAGGGCATAGCCGCATGGTATGCCAAAAAGCAGAGACAGACTCGTCGTGAGCACCGCGACTATAAAGCTGTTTAAAAAACTGCGCACAAAACCTGCCGTAGCGAGCACGTTTCTAAAATTATCCATGGTGGGGATCCACAGCCATTTGGGCGGAATGCTAAATGAATCCACTGCTGATTTGGTGGCTGTCGAAATACAGAAATATACAGGAAACAGTGTGAATATCAGCACTAATAAAGCAGCCAGGTAGATAAACGCCCTGCTCGTCAACTTCTTTATTGTCATAATTTATTCCACCCTTCTATTCGACAACGCATTCATCGTGGTCATTATAGCCTATATTCCATGATATGTCAACCTGTGATTTAAGTAAATAGAAAATATTCCGTTCTTTAAATAACAATATAATAGTATATATCATCAGGAATAATGATAAAAAATTGTTGATGATGTTTTTTAATGGGCGAAAGTATTACATAATTAGGAGCTATTGTGCAAAAGCGTCGATTATATAGAACAAATTCTAGAAATATTTCCATTTTGACTAATCTCAGTTTTTCCTTAATTGAGCTTTGTTACCCCTTGACAGATTCCGTACGCTTGTGTTAGTCTTTTCTGGAAGGGCGTGGTTAATGTCCCAAACGCTTGCAAGGAAGTGATATATATGGAAAACATTCCCTCCATCCTCCTTATGATACGCCAGCGGTATCCCGACCTGACGAGCGGCGAAAAGCGAGTAGCCGAATATGTGCTTACCAACAGCAATGCCATCGTCAAAATGCGAATACGAGACCTGGCGCAGGCGTGCGGCGTAGCCAGCTCTGCGGTTATTCGTTTTTGCAAGGAAATGGGCTTTTCCGGCTACTCCGAATTTCGGTTCAACTTTTCCGCCGAAACGGCGAGCGCGCCGGAACCATTCATGCTTCCGGTGATAAAGCGGGGGGACGGGACCAGCGAGATATTCAACAAGGTCTTTACAAGCAACATCAACTCCATGTACGAGACTATACAGCACCTTGATATGAAGCAGGTCGAAAAGGCTGTCGAATTGTTGCGCTCATCAAGTCGAATCGTCCTTCTGGGAACGGGAACCTCGGAATCGGTGGCTATAGACGGGGTTTATCATTTGATGCAGATAGGCTGCTCTGTCTCGTGCGCTACCAACGGAGTTACCATGCGCACCGTCGCGCTAAATCTGACGAAGGGCGAAACCGCCATCGGCATTTCTCACTGTGGGCATACGAGGGATACGGTAGAATCGTTGCATCTGGCGCACCTCAGCGGCGCGGCGACCATCGCGATAACAAGTTACAAGGATTCACCCCTGTGCGAAAAGGCCGATGTGGTTCTCAACGTCCACTCGGATGACATACTGTGCCCGACTGATAGCGCCATCATATCGGCGCGCACTTCGCACATATGCATATTAGACGCTCTGTCTGTCTCCCTCGCCAGCTGCAACTACGATAAATCAATAACTAAGATACACCAACGCAACACCATCATTTTCCCCAGCGTGCGCGATTAATCAAAGACGCGCCAGAAAACCGTATAAACATAAAACAAACCGTAGCCCAGCCGATCAACTACGCGGGCAACGGTTCTATCAACATAATATTGCCAAGTTTTCATTCGCTTGCGCGATCCGATACGCTAACAAACTTCAGAACATTAGTGGCGCTGTCTGCGGAAACCATCTTATCGTCTCCGATGCCGCGCGATACTTTATACACTGAGCCATCCGAACGATATGTCACAATATGCCTTGCGTTGTTCAGCTTGTAGTCGACATGTACAACTAACCCCATAGAGGTCACATCTAATACACTTGACCCGTCAGGCACATACTTTTCGGCAACAGACATTGCCGACTTCTTATCTAAATTGTACAGCGCCGCAAAAGCCTCCCCGCACTGTTGCAGCTCGGTATTCAATGAGTATGGCCCGCTGGTCGGTATGGCTATACTGGTATCAGATTCCATGCCGCCCATTGTTATTCCAATTACAAATGTGAACACCAGGATGCCGTAAAGTATCTTT
>JAUNBY010000014.1:1678-21010 GCA_030526935.1 Clostridia bacterium | reverse complement strand
ATTGACATAGTACGGATAATTTGTTATGATTTCATATGTAATCAAACGAGTGAGGAGCGCATCGGCGAACATGGCGAACATGCGGGATGTGGCGACGGTCGCGGGGGTGTCCGTATCGACGGTATCCGCCGCGCTCGGCAGCACCAAATACGTAAGTCCCCGCCTCAAAGCGCGGGTCATGGCCGCCGTGCGCATAACTGGGTACGGGGACGCGCACGGCGAAGTCCGCTGCGACGTTTCACGCGACGTGGCGGTCATGCTTCCGGGGAGCTATTCGTCGTTTTTCCCTCCGCTTCTCAACGGCATCACCGACGCCGCGAGCGAATTTGGATACACCGTGCTTCTTTATGATTCCGACCGCGTGTGGACGAAGGAAGTTGCGTTCATAGACGAAATCGCGAGGCGCGGATGCCAAAACGTTATATTGGACTCCATATGCGACCTTCCACACGAGGCGGAATACTTTGCTATGATAAAAAAGCGGCTCGTGGAGGCGCTGGGTGCGCGGGTCGTCGTGCTGGAGCGCGAGATAAGGGATGACGCCTTCTTTTCGGTATACGTCGATAACCGTCAGGCCGCGAGAGACGCGACGCTTCACCTGATCGATATGGGTCATACGCGCATAGCGCATATAGGCGGTTCGCGCCTTTTCCCGCATTCGAGCATAAGGGAGCAGGGCTATTGTCAGGCGCTTGAGGAAAGGGGCATAGCGCCCGACGAGCATTTGATACTGAGGGGGGACTTCTCCCCCATAAGCGGTTACGCCGCGATGAGCGAACTTTTGGCCAAGGGCATACCGGCGACGGCGGTGTTCAGCGCCAACGACCAGATGGCGGTCGGGGCGATAAAGGCCATAACCACACAGGGACTTCGCGTACCGGAGGACATCGCAGTGGCGGGGTTTGACAATCTTACCATATCGTCCCTCATAAGCCCCGGCCTTACGACGGTCCAGTATCCCATATACCAGATGGGCTATCTCGCCATGAGCAATCTCGCCCGGTCGCGAGCGGGAGAAGATATCACGAGACTTACTAAGCTCAACGCCCGCCTCGTCGTTCGCCGCTCGACGGACAAGCGTCAAATAGACGACTGGAACCTTCAGAAATGGTAACCCATGGGGCGGACGCCCCTTAATATAAACGAGGAGGAATCCCACATGAAGAAACTCGCAAGCATTCTTTTGGTCGCGCTGTTGGTACTGGGCTGCGCGTCGGTCGTTTCGGCCGAGGACGCTCCCCGCAGGGTGTTTTTCACCAACGCCTTCTACACGGCTCCTTTCTGCGCTCCGCTCAACGCGCAGGCTGAACAGACCGCTGCCGAGCTTGGGATCGAGATTACCATAGTCGACGGTCAGGGCGACGCGTCGGTGCAGCTCGATCAGGTGAGAACCGCCATCGATCAGGGCTATGACGGCATACTCTACTTCCCGGCGGACGCCGAAGGCTCCATAGCCATAGTCAACGCCCTCAACGAATCGGGCATCGCCTATGCGATAATCGACTCGCAGGTAGACGCCTCCGTAGCCGAGACCATCACCGTCTTCGCCGGCCCCGATAACGTCGAGATGGGTCGCGTCGCGGGTCGCGCCTGCATCGACCAGATAGGCGAGAACGCCAAGGTCGCCTGTCTCATGGGCGCCGCGGGAACCGACCCCGCCACCAACCGTCAAGCCGGCTTCGAGGAGATCATCAGCCAATACCCCGGAATTGAGATACTCGCCAAGCAGAATGTCGACGGCTGGGATCCCGCGATCGCCATGACGATCATGCAGGACTACATCGTCCGCTTCGGCGACGAGATCGACTTCCTGTTCTGCCACGACGACGGAATCTTCCAGGGCGCGCAGCAGGCCATAGCCGCCGCGGGCATGACCGGGCAGATAAAGGCCGTGTCCACCGGCGCCAACAACGTAGGCGTAGCCGCCATCAAGGCGGGCGAACTTTACGGCGCGGTTCTGCACTCCGCCAAGGAGGAAGGACAGCTTGGCGTTCAGGCCGTAGTAGACGTCATGGACGGCAAGATCAAGAACGGAGATCAGCAATGGTATAAGTGCAATTGCCCCCTGGTCACTCTCGAGAACGTGACCGAGTGGGAGGGCTGGGGCTGGTAAGGCTCTGCCTATAACGCGCCGCCGCGCCGGGAGCGTAATAGCTCCGGCGCGGCGGCGGCATTAGCCTCCGGCTTACGGCTTACCGTCAGCCCGGCCGTATCCTCCATCCTTTCCGGAAAGGAGCAATCTGATGCAGGAAAACATACTTGAAATGCGCGGCATAACGAAAGCCTTCGGATCGACAGTTGCGCTTGACAGCGTTGACTTTTCGGTGAAACCCGGCGAGGTTCACGCGCTGCTGGGAGAAAATGGCGCAGGAAAGTCAACGCTTATGAAGATACTCATAGGAGTCTATAAACAGGACGCGGGCGATATATTCGTCGACGGGCGCAAGGTCGCCTTTTCAGGCCCCAGAGAGGCCGCGCGGGGCGGCGTGGGGCTTATATTTCAGGAATTGAACCTCGTCTCGACGCTGACCGTACTCGAAAACGCCTTCCTGGGTCGCCTCAAGACCGGCAAAAACGGATGGGTCAAATGGAAGGATATGGAGCGGGAATTCATCGACTTCATGAAGAGCATCGACTTTGAGATAGATCCCACGCGCGCCGTAAGCGACATATCCGTCGCCGAAAAGCAGATGGTCGAAATATCCCGCGCGCTTATGCAGGGAAGCCGCATAATCGTCATGGACGAGCCGACCGCGACGCTTACGACGCAGGAAATCCGCAAGCTATTCGCCATAATACGCCTTTTGAAAGAAAAGGGCGTGACGGTCGTATATATATCCCACCGCCTGGAAGAAGTCTTTCAGATATGCGACAGGGCTACCGTGCTTCGCGACGGCAGAAAAATCGTCACTCTGGACGTCGCCACAACCAGCAAGCCCGAGCTGATAGAAAAAATGGTCGGGCGCAGCATGGACTTCGAGTTCCCCAAGAGGATCGACTGCGCGACGGACGAAGTGCTCCTGAACGTATCGCATCTGTTCACGCCGGGCTTTCTGTCGGACATATCCTTCGAATTGAGGAGGGGCGAGATATTGGGCATCGCGGGTCTGGTAGGCTCCGGGCGAAGCGAGATCGCGAGAGCCATATTTGGCGCCGATCGCATAGAAAAGGGAGAATTCACCGTCGCCGGGAAAAAGGTATCCATACATTCAACCGTGGACGCAAAAGCCCTGTCCATAGGGCTTGTTCCCGAGGATCGCAAGGAAGAGGGGCTTTCGACGGAGTTCTCCGTTTTGAAAAATATAACCGTCACCAATCTGCCGAAGGTGTCGACAAGGGGACTTCTCTCGCGCCGCAAGGAGATAGCCGAATCTCAGGCGCTCGTAAACAGCCTGGGCGTCAAAACCCCGTCGGTATTTCACAGGCTCGACCAGCTATCCGGAGGCAATCAGCAAAAAGTCGTCCTCGCCAAATGGGTGTTTAACAACGCCGATATATTGATACTCGACGAGCCTACGCGCGGCATAGACGTGGGAGCCAAATATGAGATATACCTGCTCATGCAGGAAATGGCCAGGCAGGGCAAGGCCGTTATACTCATCTCGTCGGAGCTTCCGGAGATATTCGCGCTGTCGGACAGGATACTCGTCATGTACGAAGGCAAATTGCGCACCTGCGTCGAGAACCGGGAGGATCTCAGGCCAGAGGACGTAATGAAATTCGCGCTGGGCTGAGAGGAGGATGGCATTGGAAACGACACGAAAAAAGCTTACCGCGAAACAGCGCCTGTTGGACTTCGCGGGGAATAACGCGATACTTCTTATTATAATAGTCCTGTCGATAGTCGTCGCGATACTCTACCCCAGGTTTTTAACGGCGGCAAACTTCAGGAATATACTCAATCAGATCTCCGTCATAGGCTGTCTCGCCTGCGGGATGACATTCGTACTGCTGATAGGCTGCATTGACCTGTCGGTAGGCGCCATGATGTCCCTGATAGGCATACTCGCGGTGTCCATAGCCAACGCGGGGTACGAGTGGCTGGCGCTCATAGTCCCGGTAATAGCGGCGGGATTCATAGGCGCGGCGAAGGGCGGCATACTGGCGGGCGTAAACGGCCGTTCGGGCGAAAGCTTCATAATCACTTACGGCGCGCAGTCCGTCATAGCGGCTCTGGCTCTGATAGTACAGGGCGGGCTTTTCATGATGGTCACGGCGACGGGGATATTCACGCAGGTCGGCAAGGGCACAAACCCCGCCTGGGCGTTTTTCGCGCTTATAATCATCGGCCAGTTCATACTCACCGCTACGCCCTTTGGAAGAAAGCTCCTGTTCGTAGGCTCGAATCCCAAGGCGGCTAATCTGAGCGGCATAAACGTAAGGTTCTATTTTTTGATGGCGTTCATGCTTTGCGGACTCATATCGGGCGTCGCGGGGGTTTTGCTCCCTTCACGCGTCATGAGCGCGAATCCGACCGCCGGAACGAATTACGAGCTTGACGCCATCGCCGCGTGCGTCGTGGGCGGCGTATCCATGAAGGGCGGAAGCGGCACGTTCCTGAACACGCTCGTGGGCGTTTTGATAATGGGCGTTTTGTCAAACGCCATGAACCTTCTGGGCCTGTCGAGCTATCCGCAGATGATCGTCAAGGGCTTCGTAATCGCCCTGGCCTTCGCGCTGGACGTGATGAACAAGCGCCGGCAGATGGAAAGGGGTTGACGGGCGTGAAGAGAATAAATATCGCGAAGCTCGCGAGGGAGAATATAATCATCATAGCTCTGGCTCTGGTTATGGCGCTTCTCGCCATAACCACGACGGGCTTTCTGACCCAGTCCAACATAACCAATATATTCGCTCAGATATCGCTTTATGGCATAGTTGCCTTCGCGATGACCATATCCCTCATAGGCGGGGAATTCGACCTGTCGGTGTCGTCGCTTCTGGGCGTTATAACCATATTGTTCACCGACATAGCGAAAAAGACGAACGTACCCCTGGCGATAATCGCCTGCCTTTTAGCGGGACTTTTTGTGGGGCTTTTGAACGGGCTTATGGTGTCCAAGCTCAAGATCAACGCATTCGTGGCGACGCTTTCGATGATGCTCATGCTCAAGGGCTTCGCCCTTACCTATACCAACGGACGCCCCATAAACTTCCCCAACGACGCGCTGTCGGCGTTTGGCAACGGATCGCTCCTGGGCGTTCCAAACATCACCTGGTTTTTCATACTCGCCCTCATAGTCACGCATATCGTTTTAAGGCACACGCGTTTCGGCCGCAATGTCTACGCCACGGGAGGAAACCCCGTAGTGGCGAAGATGGCGGGAATAAACGTCGATTTTTACAAGACGATGCTTTTCGTGGTTCTCGGCTTCGCGACCGCCGTGTCGGGTATATTGATGGCCATGCGGCTTTCGTCGGGCAATTCCCTTTACGGAAGCGACCTTACCATGTCGGTCGTGGCGGGAGTGGTCATAGGCGGAACGTCGATGTCCGGAGGACGCGGAAGCGCCTTTAAGACGCTTTGGGGAATGCTCCTCATAGGCGTTTTGTTCAACGGCCTCCAGCGCCTGGAGGTTCAGGCGAACTGGCAGGACGTCGTAAAGGGATCGATACTGATAGCCGTAGTCTCGCTCGACGCGTTCTTCGCCCAGAAGAAGACGCGCCTGACTCTCAAGGGAAATGAGCAGCTTACATCAAAACAGGAGGTATTTTAACATGAACAAAGTCATACAAAAAGCAATTGAACAGGGCAACGGCGTGGTAAGGCTGGCTCCGAACTGGGTTCCGCGCTCCTTCTGCCGTCCGGGGCGCAGGCTGCGCCTTCATCCCGACGACTACTTCGCGCTTGGACTCGAGCGCGGCGGCATAGACGAGAGGTGGTTTTCATCGACCACACCCGCCGACAACGGCCCCAAGACCCCCGAAAACGAGGGACTGAGCTTCATCGTAACCGAGGACGGCAAGGAAAAGGCCCTTCTTACGGAGGCGGTGAGCGAATTAAAGGGCGAATTCATAGGCGACGAGCTTTACGCGAAATACGGACGCTGGCCCATGTTCTCGAAGTTCTTCGACAACAAAGGCCCTCTTCCCCATCACATCCACCACAACGACAAATACGCATCCCTCGTTGGCGAAAGCGGCAAGCCCGAGATGTACTTCTTCCCCGCACAGTACAATAACTACGGCGCGGAATTCCCCTTCACATTCTTCGGCTTCAATCAGGGCGTCACCAAGGAGCAGGTCAAAGACGCGCTCACGCGCTTCACAAAGGGCGACAACAAGCTTCTGGAGCTTTCTCGCGCGTACAAAGTCGCGGTGGATACCGGCTGGGACGTCCCCCCGGGAGTCATGCACGCGCCCGCCAGCATGTGTACCTACGAGCCGCAGTTCGCCTCGGACGTATACGCCATGTATCAGTCGGTTCTCTACTTCGACCACGCGGTTCCTACCGACCTGCTGTGGAAAAACTGCCCCAAGGACAAAATAGGCGACTTCGACTACCTCATTGAAGTCATGGACTGGGAATTGAACCTCGACCCCGATTTCGTAAAGAATCGTTATATGGAGCCGAAGCCCGCGGGCGACGTGGATGAGATGAAGAAACAGGGGTATCTTGACGAGTGGATCTGCTACCGTTGCGACGCCGCTGGCGCCAAGCGCCTTACGGTATATCCGGGGCAGAGCGTCGTCCTGAAAGAAAAGGTCGCCTACGGCCTGCTTTGCGTGCAGGGCTTTGGCAAAATCGGAGACGCGGAGCTTTCGTCCCCCAATATGATCCGCTTCGGAGAACTGACGCGCGACGAGTATTTCGTCACCGCCCCCGCCGCCGCCCAGGGCGTCAAGTTCACTAACCTCTCTACTACGGAACCCCTCGTCGTGCTTCGCCACTTCTCGCATCACCCCGACCGCGCGAGCGTCGAATAATCGCGCGACTGGCACGACGCGATAAAAATGACGGAGTCGTGAATCTGCGCCGCATGAAGAAGAGCATCGCGCTTTCTCACATGCGGCGTGTTTTAATGATATGGCGTCATGCCGTCAGTCCACGCCGTACCATGCCTGTTAACGGTTTCGGGAACGCAATGCGCTTGCCCGTAGTTTTGCCATAGCGCCACTGACAGATAATCGAATTGAATCGAATTGAACCAGCCACTGATTACGATTGAGCATTGACTTTCGATATGCCGGATTTTATAATAATATATACGACGCGTTTTTTCATAGACGCGTCATCAGGGCGACTTTCTCATTCTTGTCGGTTAATCTGGTTCGTTCATGTAATTAAACCGGTAGTTGGTTTACAGCGAAACGGAGGTCATTATGGAGATAGTGCTTAACAAGCGGGTTCCTGTTGCAGGCGAGTACGACGTCGTGGTATGCGGGGGCGGCCCTTCGGGATTTATCGCCGCGATAGCCGCGGCGGGCGCAGGCGCGCGCACGGCGCTTATAGAGCGATACGGCTTTCTTGGAGGCATGGCGACGGCGGGTCTGGTTATGCCCATAAGCGTGTTCAGCTATAACGACGAGCGCGTCATAGGCGGTATCCCCTGGAATTTTGTCGAAAGGCTTCGCGATATGGGCGGGGCTATAGTCGAGCAGCCCCTCAACAACATATCTTTCGACCCGGAGCTTTATAAACTGTGCGCTCAGCGCATGGTAAACGAGGCGGGCGTCGATTGCTACATGAACTCGTGGATATCTGATTGCGACGTTTCGGACGGCACAATACGCCACGTTATATTCGAGAATAAAAACGGAACCGAGGCTTTGTCCGGCAAGGTGTTCATAGACGCCACCGGCGACGCGGATATAGCCCATATGGCGGGCGTTCCGATGCAGCCTGTCGAGGGCTGGCCGCTGCAGCCGGCGTCTATGATATTCTGTCTTGACGGCGTAGATACCGAATCGGAGCTTGTCAAAAGTGTCATGCATCACAATAAACAGGGCGTGAATTTCCACTGCGAACCCATCAGGGCGAAGCTCGCCGAAATCAGCGAAAAAAAGGACATACCATCGTTTGGCGGGCCGTGGTTCTGTACGCTCATCAGAAAGGGCGCCATTGCCGTCAATATGAGCCGCCGCGCCGCCGACGCCTGCGACAACCGCGATTTCAGCCGCGCGGAACAGGCTCTCAGGGAGGACGCGTTCGCGCTGACACAGCTTCTGCGGGAGAACTTTCCGGAGTTCAAAGACTGCCGCCTGTCGGCGACGGCCGCGCAAGCCGGACCCAGAGAAACGCGGCGAATACTGGGCGCTCATACCATAACCGCCGGGGAATACCTCAACGCCTTCAATTATCCGGATTCCGTCTCGCGCGGCTGCCATCCCATCGATATACACATCGCTGGTGAGAATTATCAGAATTTGCGATTTCTCGAAAAGGCCGCCTATGTCCCCTATCGCGCGCTTTACGCCGGAGATTTCCCGAATTTGCTGGCGTCGGGGCGCTGCCTGTCGGCGGACCGCGAAGCTTTCGCGTCTCTTAGAGTACAGGCCAGCGCCATGGGCGCGGGGCAGGCGTCGGGCGTCGCGGCGGCTATGTGCGCAAAAAGCGGCCTGAGCGTCGCGGACGCGGACGTCGCGAAGCTGCAAGCCGAACTGCGAAAGCTCGGAGCCGTCATTTAGAACCGATATTAAATGGGGGCTATAAATCTGCGTTACAGCCCCCGTTTAGCTCATCCGAACAGATCCACGCCCAAATCGGCGAGCGCCTTTTGCACCGTCGATACGGGCAATTTTTTTGGCTGAACGCCATGTTTTGCGCACAGAGCCGCCGCCGCGCCCACGGCCTGTCCCATCGCCATGCATATCGACATGACCCTGTAAGACGCGTGCGCGCGGTGGGTTCCCGAAATACAGCGCCCCGCCATCATAAGGCCGTCCACGTCCCTCGGCACGAAGCAGCCGTATGGCAGGTCGTAGGGCTTTACATACTGTATTTGAGCCTCCGCCTGTCCCGCGCCCGAGGGATTATGTATATCGACTATAAATTCGGCGTTATGGACGATAACGTCTTCGAAGCGCTTGCCTGAAGCCAGTTCTTCCGCCGTAACGACGTATTCGCCCGTTACGCGGCGGGACTCGCGAACGCCCGTCGTCGAGGGCGTTGAAACCAGACGGCAATTTTCATAGCCCGGCAGATATTTCCTGAAAAAGTCCAGGAGTATTTCTATCTGTTCGCGCATCTTTACCTCGGCGGGATAGATTTCGCGCGTTATGGTCGCGTCAACGCCGTTTGCCTGCGTGGTATTGACGTTGCGCTCGCCCGGGCGTGTCGTGCGGTGAAGCCTTACCGCGACTATTTCCTTTGGCAGTATGCCTTCTTCGCCGCATCGCCCGCAAAAATCGAGAAAGCGCTCGCGCCCGAGCTTCACGTCATCTACGTCGCCTATGCAGGCTATGGCGCGGCTCTCGTCCAGCCCGTCTATGAGAAATTCGAGCGTCACGGGCTGCATGAGTCCGTCGTCGCGCCCCTTCTCAAACTTTGCCCCCGCCATTGCGCATACGTCGCCATCGCCTGTGGCGTCTATCGTAACGCCGGCAAGAATGGCGCTCATCCCCTCCTTGCCGCTTATGACGAGACCCCTGACGCAATCCGCGTCCTTTACGACGTCTACCGCCGCGGTCTGAACGAGAACGTCTATGTTGTCGCTTTTTACGAACTCCAAAAGTGTTCTCTTGGCCTTTTCCATATCGTGAGCTACGCCGGTCTCCCCTATCATATCGTTATCGGGAACGCCAAGAAGTTCCACAAGCTCGTCGCGCATGGTTCCCTTGCCGACCATGCCCAGTATAGGCCCCACATGTCCCGACGTGAGCATTCCTCCCAATATGCCGTAGCGCTCTACGAGGCAGACCTTCGCGCCCAGCCGCGCGGCCTGTACCGCGGCGCATATGCCCGCGGGGCCGGCCCCGGCGACTATTACGTCGTATTCGCCCGTTACGGCGATAGTCCTTGAATAGTTGATGTTTCGCACAATCACGCCTCCCCGAGATAAGCGCCCTGCCTTACAAGCTCCGCGCGCAGTTTGGACGTATCGACTTTATCCGGTGTTATCCCCTCTTTTATCGCCATCGCCGCCGCCGTTCCCGCGGCCTGACCGAACGCCATGCAGCAGGGTATCATGCGTATGGCGGAACCGGCTACCGCGTCCGAGGATATGGAGCGCCCCGCGACCAGCATATTCTCGATGCCCCGCGGGACGAGGCAGCCATATGGCACGCCGAAATAGCGCCCGTTTTGCAAAGTAAAATACGTGCCGCCGGGGTCGGACTTGTTGTGGGTGTCCATATTGGTCGCCATGACCGCTATGGTGTCGCCGGGCGCCGAACACGCTTTTACGTCGTCGGCCGTGAGCCTCTTTATTCCGTCTATATGTCGCGTTTCCCTGATGCCTACGGCGGGCGCGGTGTCCATAATTACCGCGTTTTCAAATCCGACGGCGTATTTTTTGAGAAAATCAAATACCTTATGCGCCTGGCGTATGCCTTCGATCTCGGCGCGCGTCAAATCGTCGGCCTTCGTGCCGTCGACGTCGAGTATTCTGGTCACGTTGAGCCTGTACTCGCCCTCGTTCACGCCTTCGAAAAGGCATACCTCCGCGCGGGGGACGTCGCCCCACTGTTCGGCCTTCTCCCGTATGAGCCAGCTGAACGGCCCATAGAAGGGCTTTATCTCGTCGCGATGCTCCCTTATGTGCTCCGCCAGCCTTTTCGAATCTACGTTATAGACCCTGAAAAACAGAGTCGCGGGCTGCATATTGCCGTCCTCGACGCGGCCAAGCTCGAACTTGGCGCCCGCGCGAACCGCGACGTCGCCATCTCCCGTGCAGTCTACTATGACCTTCGACCTGATGACTCTGAGGCCATCTTTGCCGCATACGGCTACGCCCTCTACGCGGCCATCGTCCGTTATTACGTCCACAAACTGCGTATAAAGCAGAAGCCTCGCGCCCGATTCCAGTATCATATCAGTACACACTCGCTTGTAGCACTCGTGGTCGAACGGGCCTACGTGCGCGTGGCCTATTTTGTAAAACCCCGCCCTCGACGTCTCGGCCTCGACAAGCGCCGGGTCGATCGCGCCGCCAAGAGCCTTCATCCGCTCGAGAACCTCGCTAAAAAGCCCCTTTATGATCATATACTCGTTCTTCGCGTCGTAACAGGTCATAAACGGGCCTACGCAGTTGACTGTCGCCGCGCCGCCCACGCAGCCGTATTGATCTATGACGAGGGTTTTCGCGCCCCCGCGCGCGGCGGAAATCCCCGCGCATATGCCCGCGGGGCCGGCGCCCACGACGAGCACGTCTACATCGTCACATACCTGAAGCGTTCTGTTAAAAGGCACGAATTCCATATCGATTCTCCCATTCAAATTTGGGGAGCCATAAGGCTCCCCAATTATCTCATATTGATGGATTGTATTAAGCGAGCGAGTCGTAGTAGGCCTTAAGCTCGGTTCTGACGTCCTCGCCGCCGTTGACCGTCCAGTCGGACTGGAACGTCGCGAGATCGTCTATGGTGCGCGTTCCGGAGAGAACCATGAGAATGTAATCCTGCAGGCTCTTGAAAAGCGCGGTGTTGTAGCGGGCGTAGTTCTCGCTCGCGGGCATGAACGCGAATACGTTGTCAACGAATATCTCGGGGCGCTCCTCGTTGGTCTTGATGGTTACGGGGTAGAACGCCGCCCACTGCGCGTCGGACTTGCGGATGCGGCTGGGCCACTGGAACTCGAACAGCGCAGCGTCGGTCGCGTCGTTATACCAGTAGGAATTGCCGCGCTCGTCGGCGAATATCGGGTTGATGGGGCTTATGGCGCCTTCTTCGTCATAGGTAAAGTGTACGCCCTCAACGCCGATGTTGATGAAGAGCTGTTCCTGTACCTTCTTGTTGACCCAGTTGATGGCGTCTTCGGGGTTTTTGCAGTTGCGGGTGAGGCAGGATACCTGGTTGAGAGCCTTTGTCTTCATGTAGGTGCAGGTGCCGTCGGAGCCTTCGAGAGCCGATATGTAGTTGATGTCGTCCCAGTCGAGTCCCAGGTTCTGCATCTGCGCGGGTGTCGTGAGCTGTACGCCGGCGCGGTTGGAGCAGGCGATAATGGCTTTGCCGGAGGAGAATTTCTCGTTGACGGTGCTGTCGGAATTGACCGCCCAGTCGGGATCGAGCAGACCCTCGGCGTTCAGCTTGGCGAGGAACTCTATCATGGCCGGGAAGCCCTCGGCTTCGGTCATGTAGTACACGTTTCCTTCGTCGTCTACCATCCAGTCGCTGTAAATGCCGAAAGCGCAGGCTATGGTCTTGGGTATGACCCAGTTCTCGTTGCCTTCGGAGGCGGGATTATAGGGGCCGCAGAATACGATGTACTGATCGCCGTAGAACTCCTTGAGGGTTACGAGGCAGTTATAGAACTCGTCGATCGTCTCGGGTATCTTCTCGATACCGGCAGCCTGCATGAGATCCCAGCGGCACGCCATGAACGTCGCGATTTCGCTTCCGTGGGGGTACATGTAGGGAAGTCCGTATATGGTGCCTTCGCTGTCGGACAGCGCGGCCCAGGTCGCCTCGTCGTTGCCGGCGAGTATGTCCTGTCCATATTCGTTGAGCAGGTCGTTGAGGGGCATGAGCGCGCCCTGGCTCATCAGCGTGCGCCACTGGTTGACGGAGCAGTTCACCACGTCGTAATCGGCGCCGCTGGCGATTTCCATCATGAGTTTCTCATCCGCGTTCTCTGCGGGAAGCGAGAAGTATTCTACTTCATAGCCCGTAGCCTCCTCGGTCACGCCGACTATGATGTCCGCGTTTACGTCGAAGCCCACGTTGTAGCCCAGACGCTTCAGGGTTACGTTGCCCGGGCCTTTAAATTCGGCCGTCGCCGACACGGCCGACAGGGCAAGCATAAGTACCAGCGCGAGGGAAAGGATCCTTTTCATATTTCAGTCCTCCTTAATATTTCTACCGCCACGGGCGGTCAGGAACAGGTTTATCAGCCCTTTACGGAGCCTATGGTTATGCCGTGTATCATGAATCGCTGGACGAAGGGATACATGGCGACTATGGGTATGAGGGACATGGTCACGGCCGCGGCGACCATGCCGTCGGTCGTGACGTTTGTGGACATGGCCTCGCCCGCGGTGTTCCATCCGCTGTAGAGGTTTTCGGCGAACGCTTGGCCGTTGTTGATTATGTCGTAAAGATACAGCTGTATAGTGCGCATGGACGTCGAGTTTGTATACATCATGGCGTGAAAGTAGTTATTCCAGTATGTTATGGCGTATAAAAGCGACACCGTGGCTATGACGGGCTTTGACATTGGCAGAACGATTCTGACGAGCGTCTGCACGTCTCCCGCGCCATCTATGCGGGCGGATTCCTCTATAGCCTCGGGAAGTCCCTCGAAGTAGTTCTTGACGATGAACATGTTGAACTGAACTATCGCGAAGGGCAGTATGCAGCCCCAGTACGTATCGAGAAGTCCGAGCGTCCTGACCACCATATAGGCCGGGACTATGCCGCCAAAGAACACCATTGAAATGACGTAGAGAAGCGTTATGACCTTGCGCCCCTTAAACGACGGCTTGGACAGGGGATATGCCGTCGTTATGGTCGTAATCATGGCAATGACGGTTCCCATAAACGTCACGATTATGGAGTTTTTAAGCGAATTAAAAAACGGGGTTTTGTTTATCACATAGTCCAACGTCTCAAACTGAAGACCTACGGGCCAGAATAAAACGCTTCCCGACGTCACCGAGGTTCCAACGCTGACGGATTTGGCTATAACGTGAAGGCAGGGCAAAACCGCCATGAGCGCGAGCAGCGACAATAGCCCCACGGCTATGCCGTGTACGGTGCGTTCGCTTTTGTCCCATTTTATAGCGTTGATTTTTGTCTTACTCATCGTTTATCGCCCTTCCTACCAGATGCTGCGGTTGAGCATCTTTTTGCTTACGGTATTCGCGCCCACTATCAGTATAAACGCCACTACGGAATTGAAAAGTCCCAGTGCCGTAGACTGAGAGAAGTTCATGGAACCCATGCCGAGCCTGTAGACGTAGGTCTGGATTATATCGGCCACGTCGTAAACGGCGGCGTTATAGAATATCAGCACCTGTTCAAAGCCCGTGTCGAGTATATAGCCGACCTTTAGTATGAGCATTAAAACTATCGTAGGCAGTATTCCCGGAAGCGTTATGTGCCATATGAGCTGCCACTTGTTCGCCCCGTCGATTTTGCCCGCCTCGTAAAGCCCTATATCTATACCCGTTATGGCCGCCATATATATGACCGTATTGTAGCCTATCTCCTTCCAGCCCTCCGTAAACACCAGCAGCCAGCGGAATATGCCCTGATCGGTAAAAAAGTGAATCCTGTTGAGGCCAAGCGCGGCTATGGCGGAATTGACTATGCCGTGGGTTCCCAAAAGCGAGTAGAATATACCGAAGACGATGACCCACGAGAAGAAGTATGGCACGTATATCGTGGTCTGCAAAAGCTTGCGCGCGTTTTTCCTGCGTATTTCGTTGAGCAGTATGGCGCAAATTATCGGCAGCGGGAAAAGCACGATTATCTTCATGCCGTTTATAATGAAGGTATTGCTCAGCACCTTTATGAAGTTGGACGAGGCGAAAAGCCTTTCAAAGTGCTTTAGTCCCACCCAAGGGCTGTGCGCGATGGCGTCTATGGGGTTGGCGCCCGCGAAAATGTTGTAATCCTGAAAAGCCATTAATATGCCGTAAAGCGGCAGGAATTTATACAATATCAGGAAAAACAACCCGGGAATCAGCATTATATACAGCATAGGATGGCTTTTTACATATAGAAAAAACTTTCTGATTTTAAGACCCGCCGGCTCTTTTCTCACGCTCACGGCGCGCGTCTGCGCATTTTTCATTTAATCACTCCGTTTCGCGACGGCAATCGCGTCAATTATACTGAAGCATTCTCTAGTTGATATTAGTTGTTATATATAATACCACGCGAATTGCGCAAAGAAAAGCTCTATCCTTTTGATTTTCTGTCCCATTTTTTTGATTTAGCCTCCGAATACGGGATTAACAATAGAATAGCGACAGAAAAACACAAAAACGGACAGGCGCTTTGTGCTTGCGCCACAGCGCGCGATGGAGTATTATATTGACAACCACGCGACAAATAACCGCCCGGAAGGATGAGGTAAATGCTGTATTCAAAGGAAATAGAGGTTGCGTACACGCCGCAGGTTCTGGTGGTCGGCGGAGGAATGGCGGGATTCGCTTCGGCGCTCGCCGCGGCGCGAAACGGCGCGGACACTCTGCTCATCGAGCGCGGGGGCGTCCTCGGAGGAATGGCGACCGGCGGACTCGTAGGCCCCTTCATGACCTGCTTTAACAACAACGACGACGGCAAAGGCCGGGATGAACAACTGGTCAGGGGTATATTCGACGAATTGTGCCTGCGCATGGAAGAAAGGGGCGGGGCTATACATCCCTCTAAGGTGGAGGGCATGACGAGCTACTGTTCCTATCTGTGGGGTTCTCATCGCCACGTTACGCCGTTTCAGAGCGAGGTTTTGTCCCTGGTCATGGACGAAATGCTTCTTGAAGCCGGGGTCAGGACGCTGTTTAACGTGACGCTCAGCGACTGCGTCGTTAAGGATGGGCGCATAGACGCGGTTATAGTGTCAATGAAGGAAGGCGTGAAGGCAATAAAGGCCGGTATAGTCGTCGACTGCACTGGCGACGCCGACGCCGCTTTTTACGCGGGAGTGCCCACGATACTTGGAAATGGTCGGGGCACCATGCAGCCCACGAGCCTGTTTTTCGAGGTGGGGAACGTAGAGCGCGGCGCGTTTCTGGGCGAGCTTGAAAAGAATAAAGCCCAGCTCAACAGGCACGGCGCGAACTGCTTCAGCTGGATCATACGGGAAAAGAGAAAGACCGGGGAATGGGACATAGAGCGCGACGAATTGGGCAACTACGAACAGAATATACCCGGACGCTTTAAGATAAACACCACCCGCATGGCGGGCGTTGACGCAACGGATACCGAACAGATTTCCTCGGCTCTTATTGACGGACGCAAGCAGGTATGGCAGGTGTTCGACTTTATGAAAAAATATCTGCCGGGATGCGAGGACATACAGCTTTTGCAGATAGCCACGGCGCTTGGCGTGAGGGAATCGAGGCACATCGTGGGGCTTTATACCCTGACCGCGCAGGACATTATGACCCCAACCCACTTTGACGACGCCGTCGTTTCATTCGCCTACGCTCTGGACATGCACAACGCGCACGGAGGCGGCGTGACGTTCACCTGCGTAAAGGATCATTATACCATACCGTATCGCTGCCTCGTGCCGAAGGACTGCGACAACCTGCTAGTCGCGGGGCGCTGCATATCGGGGACGAGCGAAGCCGCCGCCAGCTACAGAGTCATGCCCGCGTGCTGCGCGCTTGGACAGGCCGCCGGAACCGCCGCCGCGCAATGCGTGGAAAACGCGATTGCGCCAGCCGAAGTGGATATTGGCAAACTTCAAAAGATTCTTATCGAACAGGGTGCGGTCATTAAAGAATAAATCTGTAGAAATCGTGGTTTTATAGAGACGTCTGCCGTCAGGGAGCTCATTGCGCTCCCTGAACCTTCAACGCGATGTCATCAACCCAAGCAAGTTAACCCATCCGTCACGGAGCTTAGCGCGGTTTGCAGCCGGCCGGGGGAACCTCTCCGTCAGGGCCAATGTCATCAACCCAAGCGAGTTAACCCCTCTGTCACGGAGCTTAGCGCGGTCTGAGACCAGCCGGGGGAACCTCTCCGTTAGTGTTATGCCCTACTGCCGCGAGAGGAACCTCTCCGTCAGGGCTACGCCCTGCCACCTCTCCTTGCAGGAGAGGCTTTTGGAGGCGGCATGCCGTTCTTCCTTGCCTCTCCTGGCTGAAAGCCGCGCGTAGCGCCAAGGAGAGGTGCCCGCCGCAGCGGGCGGAGAGGTTCCCCGTGAGCGTGTTGCTACTCTTGGGTTGATTACATTGCCCTTCAACAGGCTACGCCGCCGGCTCTGCCGCGCGGCATGATTAAGCGCGGTTCACGCCGTCCCCGGCGGTTGTCGCACAGGCGTTGTTCCAAGGCTTACTTCGTTTTGCGCATGACTACATCGGCCAACAGACATAACGCGATCAATATCGCCAGCGCCAATGTCATGTCATGCGCTATCGGCGTGGTTCCGATTTCTATCCCGAGCAGTTCGTCCACGCTTGTAACCTTTGCCCCGCCTATGCCCGCGCATAGATCCATCAGTGCTAAATTGCCGTCGGGTCGGGATATGACTTCATATTCGGCGGACCAGGAATGAGTTACCCTCGTTTCGCGCGTTTCAAGCGCCGCGCCCTGAGAGTCCAGCCATGTGAGGTTTACGTCATACCTTCCGGCGCATTTTATCGGTATTTCATTCGAGTATATATTCACCCCGGTCTTATGAAGCGTCGCGGAATACTTCTCATTGTCGGGTGTCGTTATGTCGGCCAAAATGCCTTCGACTCCTTCAAGCTCGCTCACGACGCTCAACACGCCATACGCGCCCGCCGCGTCAAGCCGTATATCTACGCCCGCCTGTTTTAGCGTGTCGGGAACCAGTCCCTTTATCATATTCAATATGAGCTGTCTGCCATTTTCATTAGCGTACCAGCTTCTGGACCATTCGCCGCTCAAATCGCTCATGAAGCTTGCGGCTATGCCGTCCTCGTAGTCCCATTGGGCGTATATGGGATGTCCTTCGCTCGTGGACAAAGCGACCAAAGCCGATCCTTTGGCGCCGGTTCGTACATATCCGAACAGTTGCGTTACCGCCGCTTCGTCAATTTCAAAAACGCGTCGGTTTATGACCGGTATAAAAGGATCCTCAAGCGTATAATCGACCTGCAAAAGATACGTGTCCGTCGTCATTATGTCAGGAAGGTCGTAGGCGCTCTCGACATAATAACAGCGGCCGCCTCCTATGGACGACAGGTTTTCAAGCAGCTTTACTACGTTAACTATCTTGCCTACAGCGATGGTGGACATGGTTATGCCGTTGTCGCTCATTTCCTTTACGATGTTTTCAAAACCCGAGCCGACGTCCGCAGGGCTTCCGTCCGTAATAAAAAGGACGTGTTTTCTGTCCAGTTTATCAAACGCCTTTAGTTCGTCAGCCGCCATCCTCAGCGCGCTCGTGAACATGGTAAGCTTATCCGGCCCAACCGTGCCTATATCGTTTATCGCGGCAATGATTTCGTCCTTGTCGTTCATGGGCGTCATATTCACGAGCAATTCTGCGCTGTCCGCAAATGTTATGATCCCCGCGTAGTCGTTGGAATTGAGCGCGTCTATACATTTTATGGCGCCCCTTCTCGCCATTTCTATAGGCGTTCCAAGCGTAACGCGCGTCATGGAATCCGTAGTGTCCATTACGATCATCAGCGCCATCGGATCGGTGCTGCCCTTTTCCTCTACCGACATGGTTATCGGCAGGAAATCCTCGAAAGGCGTGTCTTTCATATTTCCGTATATATAGGTATTTTCACCGCCGGTCGTCAGAACGCTCCTGCCGTATTCCGACACATATGAATCCAGCCTCCCGGCGGAGCCTTCGGGCATATCGTCCACATCGGCGTTCATGAGTATTATCAGACCGTATTCGCACATCGCGGAAACGGTAGATGGCATTTGATCGCAGGAAATGACGCGTACTTCATACCCTCCCTGCGTAAGCAGCTCGGACAGGTTCGCCGACTGCGTACCCGTACCGTCGACTATCAACACTTTCGTCGTATCATTTACGCTCATTAAGGCGTAACGGGTGTTATTCTGCCTGATGGCGTCGTCCTGCGAAGAATATTCCGCCCGGTAGGTATGTTCCCCCGCTTCTTCAGCCGTGAGCGTATAAGTAAAATTGTTTTCTCCGGGAAGTATCGCGACCTCCTCTTCGCTGACAAGCGTACTTCCGTCGTATATACCGATGACGCCTTGCGTTTTCCGGTTGGACAGTGCGGTTATAGAGGCCGAAAAGTTCTGCCCGTCGGCGGCGTCGGCGGGAATCGCAAAGCGGGTAAGCTCCGTCTCGGTCGTCTCAACATTGGTGTTAAAATATACGGCGTCCAATCGTATGCCATGAGAAGCCGCAAATTGCGACGCCACCGAAATGTCGCCGTCGGTAAATACGCCGTCAGTCAGAAGTATTATGCGCTTTCTGGCTTTCTCCTTCAACGCTTCCGACGCGGTTCTCAGCGCTTTGTCTATGTCCGTGGCATCCGCGTTGATCGCCGTGACATCGTATTGGGGCGAAGAAGGATCGACAAGCATGCTCTCCCCGGCAAAATCAAC
>JAUNBY010000014.1:0-1655 GCA_030526935.1 Clostridia bacterium | reverse complement strand
TGCGAACGCTTTGCATACTGTCAGACCTGTCGGCGACTATTATCATGGACGTATCGGATGAATTCGTCACTACGCCAAGTCCCGATATGATGACGGTTATGAGGATGACTTCGATCACTTTGAGAATCATCGCGATTCTGTCAGCCGTTTTATTTACCGCGTTGTTGCGCATAAAGCGATAGGATACCAGTACCAGACCAACGGCGGGAATCAGCAGCAGAAGCAACCACGGCGATTCGAAAAAGACCTCAGTATTTTTCACGATGATACACCACCCATTCAAGTATCACAAACAGAAGCAACATCGCCGCAATGTATTTGACAGGTTGAAAAAACCGCTTTGTGGACTGATTCATACTCTCGTCGCGCCAATCCGGCCACTCAATGTCGAGCGGTATTGTCTCGGGTTCATTCGCGATGTCGCTCGCGCTTTCGAGCGGCGGAATATGCGCGAAGAAATCCAGAATTTTTTCTTTCCCGTTCGACAACTCCTGCATAAGCGTATATCCTCCGGGTTGTGAGATCATAAATTCCTCTTCGTCAACTCCGTGCCTCAAAGTGCGTATACTTATGTCGGGCGATTGCAAGAACAGCTTTTCGCAAAGCGGTAACGTCCTGGGACAGACCAGCGTACCGCAATAATAATCCTGTTTTTCAAGCATTGGCGGCGCGCAATAATCAAGCATATTGTCAATAAGTATGATATAGTCGGTCAAAAGCGGCAGGTTGCTGTTTTGTATGTCGAAAGCCAGTATCAATTGCGCCGTGCCGCTGTCTGTTCTGCCCGCCAACATCACCGGAAGCCTCCCGCAACGCAAAACCGGCGTAAAAGGTCCATTTGCGACTATCTCCCGGAATCTCACGACCGAGGCGTCGTTAAGCGTCAGATTTCTGGTCAATATGCCGAGATCGGCGTCGCTGAATTCGCGCACGGGTTTTATGAACGTCCCCCTCAATTCGTCGCCAAACACCAGAGCCACGCCTTTTGGCGCCACGGGGGGATTTATCAGCCACACCGCTCCGTCAAGAGGCATCTGTTGCGGAAGATAACCATCGAACACGTAAATGTCATGACCTTCAAGCGCCTCGTCAGACGACGTTAAACACGATGTAAGTCCGACTGTGGAAAACGCCGACAAAGCTCTTTCGAGAAAAAACGTCTTGTCGCCCATCAGCAATACGTCTATCGTCTTTTCAGGGGCGCGATAAATCCGGTAGATATTGTCCTCGGGCAATCCGTCATCCGCGTCAGCCGATATGGTGATATTTGAATACTCATACAGTTGGCGTATAAGTATATGAATCCGCGTAATCTCCCCATTTGTACAATTCGCTTTGCCGTCTTCGCACACTTCACCGTTTACGCTTATTTCCAACCTCTCCTCGTCCGCTATTTCTCCATCAACATAAACATCAAACGTCACGAAGGCGTCACGCCCGTAGCCAGACACGTCCGCGGTAAGCCGCGTTCCATAAATCGTGCCTTCAGCCTCAATATGCGTTATCGCGACGTTCCACTCATCATCGTCTTTCACGTCTACCACTTTGATATTCCCGGACGGTTCATAATCCCCGTCGGTATATAAGCAGATCTCCCGCGCGTTTCCCGCGTCGATAAACTCCCGGCAAAGGGCGAGGGCTGAATCGGTATTCCC
>JAUNBY010000337.1 GCA_030526935.1 Clostridia bacterium | reverse complement strand
CAATGTCGAACCTGTCGCATATACTGAATTTGAAACCAGTCTCAAAATGAGAGAACAATGTCAGTTTTGGGAGGGGTATTAGTGATTGGCTATCAAACCCGTCAGCGTAAGATGCTGATAGCCTTTTTTGAATCCCACGCCGGGAGCGCCTATACCGCCGACGAAGTGACGAGCGCGCTTCACGAGCAGAGGGGAGAGGCGGTTCCCTCCCGAAGCACGATATACCGCACTATCGCTTATTTGGAGGCGGAGAACGTACTAAAGCGCCGGTATCTGTCGGACAGGCGCAAATACGCCTACCAATACCAGGACGCGAGCGCGTGTAATTCACACCTGCATATGCGATGCGAGAAATGCAACGCGCTCATCCACCTCGAGCCAGACGTTTCGGAAGCTATCGCCAGCCTTCTTCGGGATGAAGCGGGCGCTTCCCTGGACGTGGGCGAGACGGTACTGGCGGGAAAGTGTTCAAATTGCAGTAAAAAATGAGGGAGATGATGAATTTGCGTACAAGACGAATCGCGACAGTCTTCCTCTGCGCGCTGTTCATCATCGTTATAGCCTTTCCGGGAGTTTTTATCACAATTCATACCCGTCACGGCTGCGCCGGTAAGGATTGTCCGGTTTGCGCCGCTATTGAAAGCTATGAAGTCGCAACGCGCCTTTTTGCGATACTGCTCGCGTTCGCGGGCGTTGCCAGGTTGTCGGTTTGCGTCGCGCGACCCTGTTCTTCGCGGCGAAACGGAGCTTCGCCGCTTGTAACGCTTGTTTCCATGAAGGTCAAGCTTACGGATTGACGTTAATATTCACTTGCTTAAGTATGCTGGCTATCAGAAGGGGCGTGTGCCGGTCATGGCACATGTCCGATAGTCATACGGCTAATGATATAAAAGAGGTGAATATTTAATGAAAAGATTTGTTATATTAATGATAACCTGTATGCTGGCGCTCTCCTGTGCCGCCGGGTTCGCCTTTGCGCAGGGGGAAGATCGAATTGGCATAGTATGCACGACGTTTCCCCAGTACGACTGGGTGCGTGAGATTCTCGGCGACGATATTGAAAACGTCGAGATGACGCTACTTATGGACAGCGGCGTGGATCTTCACAGCTATCAGCCGACCGCCGCGGACATAGCCGCGATCGCCGCCTGCGATCTGTTTATATATGTGGGCGGCGAATCCGACGAATGGGTGGAGGACGCGCTTGAGGCCTCACAAAATACGGATTTGAAGGTCATATCGATGCTTGAAAGCGTGGAGGCGAAGGAAGAAGAAATCGTGGACGGTATGCAGAACGATGACGATCACGGCCATAGTCACGACGAAGACGAAATCGAGTACGACGAACACGTATGGCTGTCGCTTAAAAACGCGCGGACTCTCGTCTCAATCATAAACGCCGCGCTGTGCGAACTGAATCCCGGCATGTCGCGGGTCTATCAGGCCAATGCCGATGCGTATATGGACAGGCTGGCCGACTTGGACGGCGAATATCAGTCTATGGTTGACTGTGCGGCCAGAAATGTCGTGCTCTTCGGCGACCGCTTCCCCTTCCGCTATCTGGCGGACGACTATGGCCTCGAGTACTACGCCGCGTTTTCCGGCTGCTCCGCCGAAACGGAAGCCAGCTTTGAGACAATAGTGTTCCTGTCGCAGGTAGTCGATCAACTTGACCTTCCGGTCGTGATGGTCATAGAAGGAACGGATTACTCCGTCGCCGAAACCGTCGTGCGCAACACGCAAAGCAAGGATCAGATCATACTCGTCATGAACTCCATGCAGTCCGTTACAGGCGCGGATGTGCAAAACGGCGTCGACTACCTTTCGATCATGCGGGATAATCTGAATGCTTTGACGGCGGCGCTGAATCAGGGCATGTAGAAACGAAATTCCCGGGAAGCGCCGCAAGGCGTTGCGGCGCTCCCATATTTCAAATAACGAACGGAGATCAAAATGGAGCAGATTATTTGCAAGGACGTATCCCTCGGCTACGACGGCAATATCGTGTCCGAGGGAATAAGCTTTCGCGTTTGCGAAGGAGACTATCTGTGTATCGTAGGGGAAAACGGCGCTGGGAAAAGCACGCTCATGAAGGCTTTGTTGGGACTGCATAAGCCAATGAGCGGAACCATTGCGCTCGCGGGCGGGCTCAGACAGGATGAAATAGGATATCTGCCCCAGCAGACGAGCTACCAGAAGGATTTCCCCGCGTCGGTGGAGGAGGTCGTAGTCTCCGGGTGTCTCAGCCGCAGCGGATTGCGTCCTTTCTACAACCGAAGAGAAAAACAATATGCGAAAGAGAATATGCAAAGGCTTGGCATACTCCCTTTGTGCAAACGCTGTTACCGAGAACTGTCGGGCGGGCAGCAGCAGCGAGTGCTTCTGGCCCGGGCGCTGTGTTCCGCGGGGAAGCTATTAGTGCTGGACGAACCTGTTTCTGGGCTTGACCCCGCCGCGACTAACGATATGTACGAAATCATCCGCAAGCTTAACCGGGAGGACGGCGTCACTATCATCATGATTTCTCACGACATTGCCGCCGCCGCCCGCGAAGCCGACCATATTCTGCACCTGTCCCGCCATCCGCTCTACTTTGGAGAAACCCGGGGATATCTGGCAAGTTGCGTAGGCGAAGCATTTCTTCGAACGGAGGTGAAGGCGGATGAACGGTAATATTATTGAGACTTTGATGTTTTACTTTGAGTTTCCCTTTGTGCGCTACGCATTGATAGCGGGCGTGCTGATCGCCCTGTGCTCGTCGCTTTTAGGGGTTACGCTGGTCCTTAAGCGCTTTTCATTCATCGGCGACGGGCTTTCTCACGTAGCTTTCGGCGCCATGGCCATCGCGACGCTGTTTTCGGTAGATAACGACATGCTGATCGTTATGCCCATCACGATTGTAAGCGCCATATTGCTCCTGCGCGGCAGCGAATCGCGCAAGGTGCGCGGCGACGCGGCGCTGGCGATGATTTCCGTAGGCGCGTTGGCGCTTGGCTACCTTCTTCTCAACGTGTTTTCCACGTCCGCCAATCTGACGGGCGACGTCTGCTCGACGCTTTTTGGCTCCACGGCTATACTTACGCTCAGGGTTGACGAGGTATGGCTGTGCGTCGCCATGTCCGTCATAGTCGTTGGCGTGTTCCTGTTTTTCTACAACAAAGTCTTCGCCATCACGTTTGACGAAAGCTTCGCCCGCGCAACGGGCACCAAAACCGAACTGTACAACCTGGCCGTAGCCATAGTAACGGCCGTAATAATCGTTTTAGCCATGAACCTGGTCGGTTCTCTTCTGACATCGGCGCTGATTGTGTTCCCCGCGCTTTCGGCGATGCGCGTGTTTAAAAGCTATAAAAACGTGATTATCTGCTCGGCGATATTGTCTGTCGTCTGCGCGGTTATGGGAATACTGATTTCCATCATTGCCTCCACGCCCGTCGGTTCCACGATTGTGGCGGTTGACATAGTCGGGTTCTTTGCGTTCTCTCTTATAGGGAAAATAAGGTAATAGTTACTGTTCACCCTTGTTTCGTCGGCTGGGTAATTCAATTTGGAATTGAGGCGG
>JAUNBY010000336.1 GCA_030526935.1 Clostridia bacterium | reverse complement strand
TTGCTCTATTTTGTGCATCTTTTTGTTGCGGCTCTTGGGTTGATGACATTGCCCCAGAGGGGAGGGCTTCTGAAACGTTGTGCCGCTAGTAAATCCGGATTTTTATGTTGTGCGACGGCCATCCCTGCCCTCTCCAGAGGAGAAGGCTAGCGCGCCCCTATGGGTTCGTTGTCTGCGACCCGCGAAACACAAGCAAGGTTTGCGTAGGGGAGCACATTGCGCGCCCGCCCGTATGCCTACCGCGCGGCTTGCGGCCGACAGCGGGCGGCGCATGGGGAACGGCCAAACCAACGCTCAGCCTGTCCGTTACCCCGCGCGTATCGCCGTGACGGAGGGGTTGACCGACTTAAAGTTGATGACATTGCCCCAGATACGAAGTCAGAGTATGCCGTCTGCCTTAATTCCGCATTCCGAATTAAATTCAGCCGACGAAACAAGAGTTAATATAAACCCTGGCGGAAATGACCCGGACGCGTAAACGCAGAAACAAAGCGATATAAAATCACGCCGCGCGGCGGTTTCGGAGTCATTTCCTTCCAGAAAACCACTTCGCGGCGTGATTTATTCGCGTCGCCTCGCGGCGAACGCTTCCGTCAATCCAGCGCCCTTTGCGCCTCCTCGGGCAAAGAGCTTACCTTCGCGCGATGTTTTTTATCCGTCATCATAAGGCAGGCTACGACGGCGGTAAACGGCGCGACCGTCACCAGACCGAAAGATCCGACGAGCGTGTTGAGTATTTCGCTTGCGACATATTTGAGGTTAAACAGGTCTATGACGGGGGTTCCCTGCCCCACGAAATACATCATCATCGACAAATAGCTTCCCGAATAGGCGAGTATGAGCGTCGTCGTCATGGTTCCGATTACGTTTTTGCCC
This sequence comes from Clostridia bacterium, assembly GCA_030526935.1. GTDB lineage: Bacteria > Bacillota > Clostridia > Christensenellales > Aristaeellaceae > JAUNBY01. Next base: position 2,693 of record JAUNBY010000336.1, on the reverse strand, counting down.
ACCGCGAAGCCCGATTTCAGCATTTGCCTTCGCGTTATGTCGTCTTTATGTATCCTTATCTCCCAGCAGGCCGAGGCTATGTCCATCGACAAATCCATAAGCGCCCCCGAATTCGCCAGAAACACCATGGACAAAAACAGATCCCTTATATTGAGCTGCATGCTGCTTTGCGACAATATGGGAACCACGTAGGTGAGGCTCGTACCGTCGATTTTAAGCCAGTTTCCAAACGCCACGGACAGTATGCAGGTCAGCCCCGTACCAAGAAGCGAGCCGGAAATCGCGACGAGGGTTATCCGCGAAAAGCCCGCCACCAGTATATCTATCATCGCCGTGAGGAATAAGACGATGCCAAGCGCCACCCATATCGTCGGATAGCCCGAAAGCGTAAGCGGAATCATGACCTGCCAGATTACTATGACGCTCAAAACCAGAGATATGAGCGCCCCGCATCCCGTGACGCCGCCGAATATTATGAGCATAACCCCAAAAAGGCCGATCAGTATAAGCTCCGTGCCTATTCTGTAGTGGTCTATAAGCCTCACCGACGACACCGCGCCATTTTCTATGTGAAGCATCGCCCATGCCGTGTCGCCCGCGACGAAAACCTTGTCCTTGCTTATATCCGCGTTTTGTATGTTGCTTCCCCGTATTTGAGTTCCCGCGTACGGGCCGGTCTTTACGCGCACTTCGCAGTATTGCACGCCTGAATTGACTATGCCAAGCTCGGCCAGCATAGAGTTGTCAACCGACAATATCTCGACCTGCTCGCGCGAGGAATTAGCCGGCTGTTCGGACTCGTAGCCCGTCTTTATCTGACATAAGACTATACACAGTACGCATGTCACCAGACAGAATATCCAGTTGCGGTATTTTTTGGCGGACATCTTCTTCATCATTAAAATCTCCTCTCGATGGGGGAAAATAACGCGGGCGGCATGGCGCCGCCCGCGCGATGAATTGACTTATATCAGACTTCGAGATTCATGACGTCGGCCATCTTGAAGAATATGTCGGTGTTGTCGTAGAGTCCGGCAAATTTTTCCGCGCCAACGCCCGTGGCGTATACGGGCAGCTGAAGCCCGGTGTGGCTGTAGGAGGTGTAGGCGATGCCGGCTTTGTTGTTGAGTATGTGGCAAACGGCCATTGACAACGGCTCATATCCGCCGTAGGCGAGGGTGTCCGCCGCGGTCAATTCGCGATCGTCTTCGGGTATCATGCTCAGGTTGAAGGCGTACTCGAGCCTCTCCAGATCCGCTTCGGTCATGTAAAGCGGGCTTTCGGAGGACATGGTAAGTCCGTAGTACTTCTCGATCTCGGCCAGAGCCGCGGTGAAACCCGCGCCTTGCGCGCGCAGTTCTTCGATGACCTTGTCGAAGTCGTAGAAGGAGATGGTCTGATCATACAGGTAGTTGAAGTGGGTGTCGTACTTGGTGGTCGCGAAACCTATGGTCAGTCCGCCGGTCTCGTGGTCGCCCGTGACGACTATGAGAGTCTCGTCGGGATGTTCGCTGGCGAACTGAATGGCGACGTTTATGGCGTCGGAGAAGTTGAGGGTCTCCCTGATGCTGGTGACGGCGTCGTTGGCGTGGCCAGCCCAGTCAACCTTGCCGCCCTCTACCATGAAGAAGAAGCCGTTTTCATTGTCGAGAACATTGATGCCGGCTTCGACCAGATCCTTGAGGAGTATGACGTCTTCGCCCTGAGCCATCCTGCGTTCGCTGTCGATGGCGTAGTGAAGCGATCCGTCGCTCTCGCGGCCGGGCGTCAGAACGAGCGTCTTTCCGCTCTCGGAATTGAGCGCGCGAATGCCCTCGTTGGTGTCCACGATGTTAAAACCGTTCCTCTTGCCGATCTCGTATACGTTCTCATCGACTCCGTCGGGGCCGTTCTCACGAACGAACGCGCCGCCCGCGAGGTAATCGAGCACGGAATTCTCGCCCATGCCCTGAGTCGCGATGTTGTAGTACTCGCTGCGGCTGGCGGCCTTGGCGTAGAAGGCGCTGGGGGTCGCGTGGTCGAGGGATACCGACGTGGCGACGCCGACCTTGCGGCCGGTTCCGCTCTCCTTGATGTATTCGGTGATGATCTTGAGCGGATCGGTCAATTCGACGTTGAAGTTAAGCGAACCCGAGAGTATCTTCTCGCCCGACGCCATGGCTGACGCCGTGGAGGACGAGTCGGGACAGAACGAGGTCGCGTCGTAGGTAGTCACCATTCCCAGATACGGGAACTGCGTAAACGACAGGTGTCCGGGTACGGGCATGGAGGCGTCCGGGTTTTCCATGGTGCCCAGATAGAACTGAGCCGCGGTGATCTGGGGGATTCCCTGACCGTCGCCTATAAACAGGAACACGTACTTGGGAGCGGCGGCGGCTTCTTCGGCCATGACGAAGGTACCTGTTGTGAGCATCAGTGCCAGGATAAGCGCGATACAGAGCAGTTTTTTCATGGTCATCCTCCTATAATATATTAGGAAATAATCTTATCAAACAAAGTCTAATTAATCAAGCAATATCTGGTAAAATTTATTCATTCGTGTTGAAATTGCTTGGATATAGCGTTTAAATGGGATGCTTTCTGAATATGGCGACAGCGGGCGACGCATGGGGAACGGCAAACCAACACCCGGCCGCAAGCCCGCTGATTACGGGCTGGCGGGCGCGCGAACCTCACCCGCCCGCTTCGCGGGC
>JAUNBY010000335.1 GCA_030526935.1 Clostridia bacterium | reverse complement strand
GTTGATATAGGCGGAGTGTGGATAACGTTTTCCAGAAGTCCTCAGGACGGCGGCGAATGATGAAACGGCAGGTCGCTCCCCGTTCCATCTCGTCCATCGAGTGGATTCGGGATGTGCGTTTAAAGCCGAAATGAAGCAAGGGAACTATTTAAATGTTTTTTGCCTTTTTAGACGATAGTTGTATTGAAAAAACTGCAATAATATGGTATCATTCAGTATAGAATGCGGCGGATGTTTCGCGGGAAAATTGCGGCACAGCTACCGTCCGTTCCTGAAATCGGACGTTTCGTCGGTTATAATTGCGCGGAGGGCGTGTCGGCTCTATAATGTACTCATAGACGGCTTATGAGACGCCGAGAGAGGATGATGTGCATGAGTAAACGTATTATGGTGGATACGCAAGCGTTGATGAAATACGCATCGACGCTGTCTGGCATAAGCGCCGATTTGTCCGATGCCTCGAGCGCGCTTTCAGCGATTGTCGGGGGAGCAAGCGACATCGAGTATTATATGAGAGCAACCGCCCCGAGATTGTCGGGCGATTGCGGAGCATCGGTGAAACATGGCGACGTTGCGGCGACTTTGGCAAGCTACGCTAACGCCTTAAAGACGTTGGGCGGACATTGCCAGATTATCGCCGCTGGCGTTAACATGGCGGCTAACGAATTCGGCTCTTGTGAGAATAACAATACCCTTAGCTTTATGAACGCCACCGACACGGCAACGCGATACGACGCAGGCGTATCCGCGGTTGGCGCAACGCTCACCGGGGGAGGAATCTTCTCCGCGGGTATAGACTTTAATGCTCTGTACGACGCGATAAGAAATCGCATTCCGGAAGGTTTGATCCCCAATAGCGATATGACTCCGGGCGATATATTGCGATACATAGTCAACTTCCCGGAAAACCTGTCCGCCCTTGGGGACAGTATTATCGATACAACGACCGCTTCGACATCCGCGGACTTTTCGCAATCCTATTACAGCGACGATAACATATCCGTCTTATTTGCCGAGGGAAGCGCCGATGCGAGCGCGGGAATACTTCAAAGGGACGGCGACGGAAACATCGTATTCTCTCCTTACGTTACCGTTGGAGCGGGTCTGTCCGCAGGCCTTTTCGCCGGTTCGCTATCGCATAGCACAGGCGACAACTTGTTTGGCACAAACGCGAGCGTAAGCGCCGAACTGCTGACCGCAAACGTGGGCGCCAGAGGCACAGTCGCGCTTATGGATGAACATAGCCGCGTAAATCCCACCGTCAAGCTCGACGCGTCGGCAGAACTGATAGTCGCTTCCGCTGACGCAAATATAGGAGTTACAGTCGCCGGAGTCGACGTAAACGCAGGCGCGGAGGTCAGCTTTGGACTTGGTGCTCACGCCAATGTCGGACTCGACAGCGGCGTTTTGACGGTGGATGTCGGCGCGTCGGTTGGTTTTGGAGCAAGCGTTTCGTTCAGCGTCGATGTGGGAGATGCGGTTTATGCAGTAGTCGATGGCGCGTACGGCGTTCTGGACAGCCTGTTTGGGTTTTGATCATTTGTGCGGAGGATGATGCTATATGAAAATTAACGGTCTATTGCCGATAGGGTCGGTTGTGCGGCTAATCGGAGGTAAACGCAGGATTATAATTCTGGGCGTGTGTCAGAAACAGCAAAACGATAAAGGTACAATCTGGGATTATATGGGCGCCCTATAACCACAGGGATATATAAGCCGCGATAAAACGCTTTTGTTCAACGGGGATCAGATAGAACGGGTCTATGCGCTGGGCTATCAATGCGATGAGTCCATAGCTTTTACAGACAAAGCTGAGGACGCGCTTTCCGTTGCCAGAAACGCCGCTGGTATGAATAAAAGGGAGGAAGAGGCATGATTATACGCGGATTGTTGCCCATAGGAAGCGTCGTATTGCTCAAGGACAGCGTAAACAAGCTCATGATAGCGGGCGTATACCAATTCCAGCAGACAGATACCAGTAAACTGTGGCAGTATGTCGGCGTTCTTTATCCGCAAGGCTTTTTAGATCCGGATAGTATGTATCTGTTTAACGCCGACCAGATAGACCGCGTCTATATGCTGGGATATCAGGATGAAGAACACTTCGCGTTTATTGACGAAGTTACCAGGGCGATTGAGGAACTGAAGCAGCAGAATTAGGAGTGACATCCTTTCGAGTTCGACTGTGTTTATGCGAGGAGCAGACAGTTTACCGGGGATGGAGGAGTTGTCATGGAAATGCGGTTTCCGGAAAGGCTTAAAGCGCTCGAACCATTTTGGGGAGCGTGGCGTTTGAACGCCTGTGTTGGCGAGGGAAGCTATGGCAAGGTGTTTAAAATCGTGCGAACCGATCTGGGAAGTGAATATATTGCCGCGCTCAAATGGATTTATATACCGCACCAGGACAACGAGATAGACGAGATGCGCTCGGAAGGCATGTCGGACGAGGATATACGTTTTTATTACGACACCCTTATAAAGTCGTTCACAAACGAAATTCGTATGATGAGCGAGCTGGGCGGTAACAGCCATATAGTCAACTATCTCGATCACATCGTTATACCGAGGCGCGGCGAGATAGGGTGGGATATATTCATACGCATGGAGTATCTGACTCCGCTCGACAAGTATATACGCGCTCACAACTTTTCAGAGCGCGACGTGGTTACGGTGGGATGGCACATATGTCAGGCGCTGGCATTGTGCGCGAGGCATAAGATACTCCACCGCGATATAAAGCCCGATAATATATTTCGCTCAAGCGACGGGAATTACAAACTTGGAGACTTCGGTGTGTCGCGCACGCTCGAGGGGACGAGAAACAATCTGTCAATAAAGGGCACGCCGCTTTATATGGCGCCTGAGGTGCTTACCGGCAACCAGGCGACGTTTTCCGCCGACGTATATTCGCTGGGGCTTGTCCTTTACCGCCTTTTAAATCGTCAGAGGATGCCATGTTTGCCCCTTTACGACCTTCCGACGCACGATAATCGTGAAAAAGCGTTGCAGCGACGTATACGCGGAGATGTTTTGCCAGAACCGGCGGACGGCTGCCGTGATATAAAGCGCATAGTGCTCAAAGCCTGCGCTTATAATCCCGACGACCGCTATGCCACCGCCGAGGAAATGGGGACGATGTTTGAAAAGCTTTTGAAAAGGGGCAGGCTTTCAGACGCGCCTCTTTTCCCCGAGAATGCTATTAACCAAATGAACAGCGAACGCAGTTCGCTGCATCCCGATGTAAAAGAAATGCAATCTCAACATACGCGGCTATCGAGGAAAAATGAAGCGCCTCGCGAAGAAAACTCCGCGATAGAAGACTTAAACGAGATACGGACCGTAGGCCTGGTTACAAAGCTGGATGACATAGGTTCGGATATCAATAGCGGCGCAAAGTATAATAGCCGCAGCGCCGCGAATGCGTATATTAAAAAGGTATCTGTCGAGCCAAAACGCGCGATTATTCCGAAAAAGTCCCGGCCAAGGGGCGGATTTGCGCTTATTATATGTTTGATACTCGCCATCGCGCTTTTTGGCGGCGGCGCTTTTATGCTTTTCAGAGATCAGCCCGGTTCGGCAAATG
>JAUNBY010000334.1 GCA_030526935.1 Clostridia bacterium | reverse complement strand
TTTTATCTATCAACTTTCGACATCAATACCACCGTCTCCACATGCGACGTATTCGCGAACATATCTACCGGCACGACGTTCCTGATTTCATATTCGCCATTTTCCACAAGTCTGGACGCGTCGCGAGCCATGGTCGCGGGATCGCAGGAAACGTAGACTACGCGTCTGGCGTCGCTTTTTAATATGGCATCCGCCAAAGGTTTATCGATTCCCTTTCTCGGAGGATCGACGACTATGGCGTCGGGTTTGAATCCGCGGCGCAAAAGGCGGGGGATTTCGGATACGGCGTCAGCCGCGATAAAGCGAACCGCGTCCGAAAGGCCGTTTATGCGCGCGTTTTCTTTCGCGTCGTCTATCGCCTCGGGCACGCGTTCCACGCCAATGGTCATGCGGGCGGTTCGGGCGAGGTTAAGCGTTATGGAGCCGACGCCGCAGTAGGCGTCTATGGCGTTGCCCCCCTGAACACCCGCAAATTCTACCGCGAGGGCGTAAAGCTTTTGCGCCTGCTCGATATTCACCTGAAAAAATGACATGGGGCCGACTATGAATTTCAATCCGCCAAGGCTCATCTCAAGATTTTTGTCTCCCGCGACGTGCATGCATATGCCGTCCAAAGCACTGTTTGGCCTCGGACGAAGTTGCATCGTATAAAACGACCTCATGGAATTGATCCCCGCGAACAGTTCTCCCGCCAGTTCGTCAATACCGCCGGGTCTTTGATCGCAGGACAAAACGCACATCAGCTCTCCCCTGTTCCCCGTTCTCGTGACGAGCCAGCCTTCGACAGGCATCGCGCGTCTTTTAAGCCACTTTCTCACAATGCGCATGGCCTCGATGCTGGGGCTTTGCTGGATAAGGCAATCGTCGATCTCGACTATGGCGCGGCTCGACGCGGGACGTAAACCGATTTTGCCCCCGGATATGGCGTATTCGGCCTTATTGCGATACCTGAAGGGGTTTTCCATGCCAATGGTGTCGGCGACCGCGACGCCGTGAAAGCCGCCTATGCGCTCAAGCGCCTGAACGACCTTGAGCTGCTTTGCCTCTAATGACGCCTCGTAAGTCATATGCGCCGCGGCGCAGCCTCCGCAAACGCCCGCGTAGGGACACGCGGGCGTTATTCTGCAGGGCGACGGCGTTATGACCCCGACGAGTTCCGCCTCGCAATAGCGCCCTTTATCCCGAACGATCCTGACGTCTACTACCTCGGACATTATCGCTCCGGGAATAAACGCCGTCCTGCCGTCGGGCAGTTTGCCCACGCCCTGCAATTCGCTTCCCATTCCCGTTATCTCAACGGGCATCAGGACACCTCCGAAATCATGTTGATCAGTTCCAGATTTGCGCTTACGCGGCTTAGTTTTCCCTCGCTGAGCGGCACGTCTATGATGGCGTTATTCTTTATTCCTACGGCGCGCCCGCCTGTGTCGTCGCGCAGAAGCTGCATCGCGCGAACCCCAAGTCGCGTCGCAAGTATGCGGTCGCTCGCGGACGGAGCGCCTCCGCGCTGGGTATATCCAAGAACCGTAGCCCGCGTTTCATGTCCCGTAAGAACCTCTATGATGCTCGCTATCTGGGAAGAGGTGACGCGATGCAGCGAAACCTCGCTCAAAGCGTCGTACTTCTGACACAGTTTCGAAAGATCCGATTTAAGCGACTTAACCGCGCCTTCGGCAAATATCATAATCATAGAGGCCTTGCCTCTCATAACGCCCCATTTTACTCTGTCGGCGATGTCCTCTATATACCATTCCTTTTCCGGTACGAGAACTATCTCCGCGCCGCTCGCGAGCGCCGTGCTGATAGCTATTTCGCCGCAGTCGCGTCCCATGACGGTAACCATGCTGGCTCTTTCATGTGACTCGCTCGATTCGCGTATGCGGTTGACGCATTCGCAGGCTGTATTTACCGCGGTATCAAAGCCTATGGTGTAGTCCGTATATTCGAGATCGTTGTCTATCGTTCCGGGCACGCCTATCGTCGGATAGCCAAGCTTATACAGCGCGTCCGCGCCGGAAAACGTGCCATTGCCGCCTATACAGACTATACCCTCTACGCCAAGTTTGTTCAGATTGTCAATTGCCTTTTTCTGAACGCTTTCGTCCAGAAACTCGAGGCATCTGGCGGTCATGAGAAACGTGCCGCCTCTGTGTACCTTTCCGGATACGCTCCTTCCGGTCAGCAGCTCGAAATCATCCCTCTGGTCGTCGCTTTGCATTATTATGCCGTTGTAGCCGCGTTTGAACCCTATGACGGATACGCCCGACTCTATGCCGGAGCGAACGACGGCGCGAATGGCCGCGTTCATGCCCGGCGCGTCTCCTCCCGAGGTGAGTACGCCTATGCGCTTCATTATCTTTACCTCCCAGTTCCTTTACAGTCCCGCTTCCTGAAGGATTTCACGCGCTTGCCCGGCTTCGCTCGACAGCGCGAGTATCTCGTAACACTCGTCCTCGCCGTCGAGCGCTTTTGCTATGCCGCGCGCCTTGACCATAAAGCCCTCGTTCGTCAAAAGCCGCGTTACAGCCTCGCGACGTTTTGACGAATGAGCGATGTAGATGACCACCCAAGGCGAATTGCGCTTAACCATGGCTCGCGCCTCCGATACGATCTTATTCCCGGGTACTGTCGTTAAACCGCATGAGCGGCGTCCGACGCGAAAATCTCCCGATCCATTTCAAGGAAGTGCTCGCACGGGTCTCGATTGGGATCGTAGCCTTCCAGAGCTACTATGAGGGTGTCAAACATCCCCGAAAACACGTCGTTCAGGTTTCTGTACGCCGCGTAATCAAAAAAACCGCGAGGATGGTTGAGGGAGATGTGCTTATCCCCATAGAGAGGATCCGACGAGTCGTCTACCACGCAGTTGGCGTAATGTATGCGATCTATCCACGGTTTTGTCGCCTTTACCGCTTCGACAAAATCCTCTCCCTCCTCTGCCGTGTGCGCGGCGTCCATCGTAAGATATACGGGAGCGCCGTGCTTTTCCATCCTGATCGCGAATTCGCGCGAGAGGGCATATGGCCCCAAATGCTGGCGCGCGTCCATGGCGCTGTCACACGGCTCCAGCATAAGCTTTATATCGATATTCTTGCGGGACATGTATTCGTGCATCTCGATAAACGAGCGTTCGAGAGCCTTCAGCCCCGCCTCCGCGTCCGGCTGTGTGCGACCCGAATTATACATCACATGCTTAAATCCAAGCCCGTCGGCCTCGTCTATGCACTCATAAGCCTGCTTCATGGCGAGCTTTCGCCCGTCCTCGTCGGTATTGCACAGGTGAAGAAGCTTTTCCTTATGCGGCACTACGCCGACATAAAGGGCGTTTAGCCCGTTATCCCTGATTATGTTTCCAATCTTATCGCGTCCGGGGCCGTCATAGTAAAACTCCATCCAGCCAAAGCCGGCCTCCGCTATGGTCTCAACCGTGCGTCTGAATCCGTCGAGCGACTTGCGCGATTCCGGAAAAAGCACGTTTGTGCAGGCGCTTTTAATTATCTTCATTTACGATACCTCCCGATCCTGTTTATTCTCCACAGTGTTTATAAAGCATAGCCTCGTTTGCGAAAAAGCGCGGCTGCCCTCCGGCGAGATATACATT
>JAUNBY010000333.1 GCA_030526935.1 Clostridia bacterium | reverse complement strand
ATTTGGACATGAAAAAGGCGATGGCGGAGGCGGGGGAGGATCCCGGTCAGACCGGCGAGGAAATTGAAGACGACGAAGAACAGGGTCTGAGGGCGATAACGGTCAAGGACAATGTAAACCTGCGCGCGAAGCCCCAGAAGAAGTCCAAAAGGGTAGCGCTGCTTAAAAGGGGAACGGAACTCACGCTTTACGAGAAGACCGTCGGTAAGAAATATACGTGGTACAGAACGGTTTACGAAGGCAAAGAAGCCTATGTCCGCGCCGACATGGTTATGTTCGAGGCCACGACGAACAACCTGATAATACCGCAGGTATGCACATGTGGAACGGAAACGGACGTACACGCACAGGACTGCCCGCTGTATGTAGCCGCGCCGGAATGTACCTGCGGGGCGGAAGCCGACGAGAATGGCAATATAGTACACGCGCAGGACTGCCTGCTGTATGTAGCCGTGCCCGAATGTACCTGCGGGGCGGAAGCCGACGAGAATGGCAATATAGTACACTCGCAGGACTGCCCGCTGTACGTCGCGCCGGAATGCACCTGCGGGGCGGAAGCCGACGAGAATGGCAATATCACACACGCGGAGGACTGCCCGCTGTATGTCGCGCCCCTGAGCGACGCGGCCGCCGCGTTTATCGCGGCGGTGGACGCGCTGCCCGTCGAGGACATGCTCGCCGCGGTGCAGGCTTATGTTGACGCGACCGGAACCGTCGCTGACTATGAAGCCAATACCCCTGAAGTCGAATGGGATGAGGACGCGTATTTATCGCTGACCGGCGCCGCCGAAGACGCGTATATGCGTATGCAAGACGCGACGCTCCCGGCTATGGCCGCCATGGAGATGTATGAGGCGCTCAGTGAAGACGATATGGCCGACGGGCGCGTGGCACAGGCTTTCCAGCGGTTGAACGCGTTTTTCGTACAAATGCGGACGTTGATGGGGATTATGACGAGGGATAATACCGTCCCGGAAACGCTGGACGGCGACTGGATGTATCTGAGCAAATTTGAAGTGAACAATGACGAAATACAAGACGGCACAGAGCCGTTTGACACGAGCGAAGTTACCACCGACGAAGATTACAGGTTCCGAGATGGTAACGACGGAAATGATTCAAACAAAATAGTGCGCTCCTTTGACGTAATTAACTACCCGCTCGATTACGCCACTACGCCCACGGACGTATCTACTGTCACTTACGTAAAGGCGGGCTGGCTTAACTATGAGTTCGTGCTGCCTGCGACCTCTGACAAGGCGGTGTTTTTGCCGGATAGTATGTCTTGGGTGGGGACGGATATGAAAGACGCGACGGGCCTTTCCGGGCTGCAAGTGCAGACCAGCGGTTATTATATAACGACCGAGGAGATCGAGGGCGCGATGTGCCAGGTCATGCGAGGAAAATACTGGGTGGCGCCCAACTTGACCAATCAATCCGCCATGCCCGGCGAGGGTACGCTGAAAGTTGCTGTACAGGTCAAAGCCATGAAAAAGGGCGAGATAGTACAGCCGACATTTAAGGGTTGGATGGAAAATAACCATACGGACGGCGAATGTCCGACGCACGGATTCGACGAAGTGAAAAGTTTCACGCCTGAAATAGTGACAGTTACATCCCAGGTGCGCATGAACGTTGAAATTGTGGAAAAAACACAAAACGAGAGCACAACGTTTCACACATTTGATTTCAGCCAGGGAAATGGCGCGCTTAATATGGACGCGGATCCAAATACGGTGGTAGGCAAACAACTGCGCTACGGCATCATGGTGCAGCTTCGCAATGCAAACAGTTCTGATGGCATGAAGGGCATGGAGATACCGGATGGCGATACACTGACATTCGATATCAATCTTGGCGCCACATACACTCCTCTTAAAGGATCCGAGTATGACATTAACGGCACTGTCTACGCGCCGCTTGCGTGGGCGCTGGGAGAAAACGAAAATGTACAAGACACATGGCACGGGCGCTCTCCTCTTGCCAGCACGAGTATTTCCGGCGCCATTGAATACCGTACAAACGTGGCACCCACCAATAGAACGGGAACGATCGAGGGAGGCGACCGCAGCTGTTTAAATGGTGGCGACTGGTCCGTCTCGCAGACTGGAAAAAGCACTTATACCGTGACGGTTTCGGGTATCGAGATAGACCTTGACCAGATTCCCAATTCAAACATCGATTCTTCTACCGGAGGGGAATACGAGAAAAAAGGCATAGCGGTTATCTCCGCCGGTCAGCTTGTGGTGGTGCAGCCGGTGATCGTGAATAACGTAAACATCATTAATGCGGGTATGGGTACCGCTACAAACGGCGCGATTGTGACCATTGTCAGTGACAGCAATCTCTCATTTACCTATAAAGATGCATCCGGGGAGCAACAGACGCTTTCAAACGATGACCAGACCGTAAAAACCGACGACCGTTCCGGAAACACGACGACCGTCGGATCAAGTCGGGGAACTTTTGAGCCGACTTGCGTATGGACGTCCGCACCCATAGAGAATTATGTTGGGTGGAATAAGGGCATCTATGATACAAGCGGCACTAGCACAGGTTTTTTAAATAAAGGCGGCGATGCCACTACCGCAGGTCATACAATTGGCTTGTTGCTCGGTATGGATCACAACAACACGGCGGATAGCGACGGCGGTGAAATCGTAGCGGCAAAACTACTGGGCAAATTCGACGCTACCGCTGTAACTCCTACGGGAAATGTCACATATCGCGATACGTCAACGTCAACCTTTGAAGGAGCGGCGGCGGGATTTGAATACAAAGTTTTGTATGCAACCAAGCCAAATGGAGAGAACTGGACAGACGACGACGAGATGAAAAGCGCCAAAATGACCGACCTTGTGTATTATGAATCTATGGATAAAATTCCATCAGGCCATGTGTGCGTGGCGGTGCTGGTTGAGGCTTTGCCGGAGGATGGCGATACGAGCAAAATAAACGGTAGCAGGCAGCTTCCCGGCGCAAATATCGAGATGAAGGTCAAAGAAGACGTAGAGGGCTACGAATTGTACATGTGTACGCCGCACATCATTTCGTGGAATAAGAGTAATTACGATGTAGTGGGAGGAAATATTCCCAGCCTTATAAATACCCCAATATCCCTGCCAACGGCTGAAAGCAACTGGAATCCGGATGAGTTCCAAAAGGGCTCTATAGATTCTGACGGCGTATTTTCGGGAACCGTCGGAACCTATCAATACGGCGATTCGTTCTACGTTATGGAGGCGAAATCCACCATTAAAAAAGAGGTCGTGCAGCAGGAAAACGGCAACTCCAAATCGACATTCGATCTGGACAGCGATCAGAGAGTGGTTGACTACAAGCTTTCCGTGACTACAGGTTCGGTCTATTCGGGGGATGATATGACCGGCGTATATACGGACGTTGAGGTGTATGATATTTTGCCCAAAGGTCTTACATATATACCGGGTTCCATGTACTATGGCGGTACATATACCCAAAACCCCACGCCCGGGCGACAGGGAACGATAACCGGCGGCGAGCAGATTACGCCGGAGAGCGTTACTCTAAAAGAAGACGGAACTACGGAAATAAAGTATACAATCAGGAATGTAGAGGTCAACA
>JAUNBY010000013.1:17015-21151 GCA_030526935.1 Clostridia bacterium | reverse complement strand
TAGCCTGCAACAATGCCACGCGTCATTCGTCTGCATTATCAGCCGCGCCTTGTTCAACGAACAGTTCAGGGCATTCCCTTATAAGCCCGGGTATTATTTTAGTCACCGTTGGGCGGGCAAGACCAGTCGCCAACGCGATCTGCGCGTGGGTGAGATTGTATACACCATGCCATTGACAAAAATATAACAAATATTCAACGGCGCATTTCGGTTCCCTTTTTCCGACGCACAGCATTCGCACCGCTTCGTCCATACAGCTTTTAAGGCTGCGGCAAACGGCCCACGCGAAGGACATACTCGTTTCGTAAACGTCGGCGAGGGAAAGGGCGTGAAAGCGGGCGGTTACGCATTCTGTGATTGGGACTGTAATTGGTTGTACATTTCCTATTGACAGTTGAGTATAAATGTGTTAAAATACGAATATAGTCCCGATTTTGACTAAATCAGGAGGGTCTATGTCCTGCGATATTGCACAATTTATCGATAGGTGGTACAGGGACTGGTTTCGCAACGAGCGCATGTATGACGAATGGGCCAGACGGCATGGCTTGAATTATACGGAGATGTTCGCGCTTTATGTGCTCAACGCGACGGATGGCTGTACGCCCAAGTATGTGGCTGAATTTCTTTCAGTGTCAAAGCAGACAATCAACGGAGTGCTCGACAGATTAGAGAGACGGCAACTGATTGAGAGAATCCCCTCCGCCGTTGACAGAAGAAGCCGCGTTGTGCGGCTTACGGGTGAAGGGGCTCAACGCGTAAAGATGCTGCTTGGCGAACTGGCGCAGATGGAAAAACGCGCGTTCAGCCGATTTACCGATGTTGAAATCGCAAATATGATTGAGCTTAACAGCAAATTGACGGACTATATAGTTCAGGAGATGCAGCAGAAGAATGAAGAGCGACAAGACCAGAAGTATAAGGAAGTGTTGTAGATGGCGCAGAGTACCATAAAGCGGGGAAAACTCAAGCGCGGCGACGCGAGGACGGCGATTCTGTTTTCGGCGGCGGCGATGTTGCCGATGATCGTGTTCTGGATATACCCTATATTCCGCTCGATCTTTATAAGCTTTACCGATTGGGATTATATCAGCCCCGCTTACAATATGGTGGGCTTTGAGAACTACGCGAATATCTTCACCAGCACGAGTTTCTCGCGCGCGCTTACGACGACGCTGCTGTTCGCCCTTTATACCGTGGTACCCTCCATGATAATAGGGCTTGCGCTCGCGATTTTGTTTCAGCGCGCGTTCAGGGGAAGGGGCGTTTACAGGGCGCTGCTTTTCAGCCCATGGGTTACGCCTACGGTCGCGGTGTCCATTGTCTGGATATGGCTTTTCGACGTTGACAGCGGACTTTTAAACCATATACTGAGCGTTTTGTCCCTCCCGGAATGTACGTGGCTCGACAGCAGGTCCACGGCGCTTATGTCGGTGTCGATCGTCACGGTGTGGAAGTCCTTTGGATATGCCATGATTTTCTACTCCGCCGCGCTTGAGAAGGTTCCGGCTCAGCTTTACGAGGCGGCGTCCATCGACGGCGCGAGCGCGTGGCAGAAATTTACGCATATAACATTTCCGGGCATATCCCCGACGACGTTTTTCCTGATGGTCATGATGATGATAACGTCGCTTCAGGCTTACGATCAGATACAGATACTTACGCAGGGCGGCCCCGCCGGAAGCACGAGGACGCTTTTATACCTGTATTACCAAAGCGCCTTTGAGAGATACAGAATGGGCGAGGCGACGGCGATAGCGGCTATACTAATGCTCATAACGGTCGGCCTTTCCGTTTTGCAGTTCTGGGGCAGCAAAAAATGGGTAAATTACCAGTAAGGGGGGTGTAGACAAATGACGGGTGGAATGACTATTGCCGCGATGAATAAGCGCGCCAGAAGCAGGAAGATAGTCGCGCGCGTGATACTCTACGCGCTTTTGACGCTTTTTACATTCACAATGGCATTTCCATTTTTATGGATGATGTCGAGCGCTCTGAAAACCAAGGACGAGGTAATGAACTCGTTTTCTCTGATACCCAACGAATTCCTGTGGGGAAATTTCGCGGAGGCATTCACGGGCGCGCCATTTGCTCAGTACATACTCAATAGCGGGTTTACCGCCATATGTATCGTGGCCATACAGATTTTCAACTCGGCTCTCATCGCCTATGCGCTGACGCAGTTGGAGTTCAGAGGGCGCGGGGCGCTGTTCGCGGTCATAATGGCGACCAATATGCTTCCCGCCGCAGCGACATATGTGCCGGCGTATATAATACTCGCGCGAATGGGGCTGCTGAACAGCTATACGGGACTCATAATATCCAACTGCGTATATATGTTCGGCATTTTTCTGATACGTCAGGCGTTTTTGCAAATAAACAGGAGCCTCGTGGAAGCGGCGTGGGCTGAAGGCTCCAGTCATTGGCACACGCTTTGGCGCGTTATGGTTCCGATAGCGAAGTCCTCGTTTGTGACTCTGGGGCTTTTGAGCTTTGTCGCCAACTACAACAACTATATGTGGCCGTCGCTTATAACGACCAGGCCGCAGTATTACCTCATCTCTCAGGGACTTCGCCTTTATTTCATAGAGGGCGGCTCCTATGGCATAAAATGGCCGCAGATAATGGCGGCGGCGACGTTTACGGTATTGCCGCTCATGCTGCTGTTCTTCATAACTCAGCACTGGTTTATACAGGGCATATCCGATTCGGGAGTCAAGGGATAGCGGGCAAAGCGTATATCGCTTGCAAATAAATTAATGGGAGGAACTTCAATGAAAAGGTATCTGTCTATAGCTCTGGCGCTGATTCTTATTATTGCCGCGTTTGGCGGCGCTTCGGCGTCTCAGGCTCCGGTCGAGGTCGAGTTCTGGTATGGACTTGGCGGCGCGACCGGCGAGATCGTACAGCAGACCATCGCCGAGTTCAACGCCATGCAGGACGATTACGTCGTCATAGGCGTCACCAAGGGAAGCTACACCGAGACATTCCAGGAGATACAGGCCCCCATCGCGGCGGGCAATCCCCCGGCTCTGGCAATTTTGGAATACAGCCAGGTCTCGACTCTCGCTTCGAAAAACGTACTTGAAGACCTGACAGGCTATATCGAAAACTCGGACTATAATAAGGACGATATAGTCCCCGCGTTCTACAATCAGGGCGTATATGGCGACAAGGTGTACGCGCTTCCGCTTCAGGGAACAACGCAGGTGTTTTACTATAACAGGAACCTGTTCGACGCGGCGGGCATTGAGAATCCCGACGAGCTGCTCTCGTCGTGGGAAGGAACCCTCGAAGCCTCCAAGAAGCTCGTGGAAGCGGGCTATGGCGGATGGATGCCCATGTGGGGACGCTATAACCTCATCGACATAGCCTATGCCAACGGCGGCCAATTGCTTAGCGAGGACGGGCGCACGGTCATGATCAATTCCCCCGAGTGGATTGAGGCGTGGCAGTTCATAGGCGACGCCATACAGGACGGATATATGAGCATCCACTCCGGCGGACAGGGCTGGGAATACTGGTATTCGACTATAGATGACGTCATGCTGGGCAGAGCGGGCGGATATACCGGCTCGGCGGGAGATCAGGGCGACCTAGATTTCAGCTATATAGTCGCTCACACTCAGCCCGAGAACGGTCTTAATGGCAAGGGAGGCGCGGCGGTTGTGGAAGCTACACAGCTGGTCGTGCTGGCGGGCGCGTCCGCCGAGGCCAAGCAGGGAGCCTTCGACTTCCTGACGTATCTTACCGATACAGCCCACACCGCGCACTGGTCAATCGCGACCGGTTATATCGCGGTAAGGCTGTCGGCGCAGGAGGATCCGGAGTACGCGGCGTATGCCGAGGCGAATCCCCAGATACTTGTGCCGCTCAATCAGGCCGCGACGATAGGCGCTCCTTACGTCCTTGATCCCACCGGAAACGAGATATACGACGCGCTCAACTATGCCTGCGACCTCGTTGAAATCGAGGGCATAGACGCCGCCGAAGCGCTCGAGGAGGCGACTGAAGAGGCGCAGAGGGCGCTTGACAGGTATTGGAGGAGCGTCGAGGAATAATAGACGGGCGAAGGAAAATACATTAAGGTAATATCTTGATTCGATACCCGCGGGACAGGCAGACACAAACTGCCT
>JAUNBY010000013.1:0-17005 GCA_030526935.1 Clostridia bacterium | reverse complement strand
AGAATTGAGGCGATCGCGTTTTCTTATTGCGCTACGGAAGATAGACGTACTCTAAAAACGTAAGCTCGCCCTCGTCGTCAAGCTCGTAATAAGCGTAAAACTCTTCGCCCATCGCTTTTTCCTTATAAAAGGAATTGTACCACTCCTCGATGTCATCCACGGATTCGTTATCCAGTATTTCCTCTACGTCGGTCGGCATCAAAAATACGCATTTCTCCGACACGCTCAATGAGTATACGTCGTTCTCGTCGAAACCATCCATTACGGGACCGTCGTCCGACTCGAGGGATACTATGGTTCCGAAGCAGCCCTGTACGACTAACTGCGAGACCTGCGGCTCGTCTTCGTAACCGGGTTCGGCGTCGCCAAGCGTGAATATATCCGTCACGTAGAGTATGTCGTATTGTTCGGGTATGTCGTATACCCCGTCCGCCGACGACGCCTGGGCAAGCGAAAGGCACAGCGCGATTAAAAGCGCCAGAATGCCGAGTTTGTTTATTTTCATAATAACCTCCTGATTGTAATTTCTAACCATGCACACATTATCATATGAATATGTCGAAATTGTGACATGATGTAGAAATATAATTTATTCGCACTGAGATCCGCATTTATCGAAATTTACCAGCCAAATCAATATTAATCGTTTATACTGTTTACCCATGGGGGTATGGTTATGATACGAATTATTGCGTCGACTTCTCCCGGCAAGCGCGTTTGCGCCGCGGCCGCGAGGCTTTCAACGCGTGAAGGCATGGCCTTGAGCGTTTTCGAATCGTCCGACGGAGGAGAACGCGACGAAAAGCTGATTAAAAAGGTGATGTCATCTGGACATAGATCGCTTCTGGAGCACCAGTCATTCTCGTTTGCGCTCGACGGCGTTTCGGTGTTTGTGGAACAGTGCCTGATTGAGTTCAGGCTATCGTCTTTCACCGTCAAATCACGGCGATATGTCGATTTTAAGTCCGCGGGGTATTATACTCCGGGCTATCTGAAGGGAGAAGCTCTCGAACTTTACACATCGTCGATGAATTCGCTGTTTGGAGATTACGCGAAACTCGTAGATATGGGCATACCCAGGGAGGACGCGAGGTTTTTATTGCCGTACTGTTTTTATTCGAGCATGTACCTGACATGCAACGCCCGCGAGCTTGCCCATATTATAAACGCCTTTACGACGGGACGGTTGAGCGCTTACGATGAGATAAGGAAGGTCGGGTCAGAACTGTCGAAAGCGTTCGAAGGCGTATTTCCGGATACATTGGAGGCTCCGGCGCTCGATTGCCGGGTTCGCGCGCCTGAAAAGAGCATAGAAACGCCCCGTGTTTGCGATCAGAGGGTTATACTCATGGGCGAGCCGCGAAATGCCGATGAGCTTTTGAGACAGGCCGTCTCGTTTTCGGGACGATTCTCATCCGATGAAATGGAGCTTTTGGTCAAAGATGCCCGACCCCGCGAATTGGAATGCCTGTCGTACACATTCTTAATAAAGAATATATCGCAATCCTGCGTTACGCATTTTGCCAGGCACAGGATACAGTCGCCCATGTTTGAATCACCGTCGGCGGCGATAAGTAAAAACCTGTACGTGCTGCCGGAAAGCATTGCGGCGGATTCGCGCGCCCTTCAGATATATAATAGCGCCTTTAACAGGAATACCCAAACGGCGCGGAAGCTTATGACTATGGGTTTAAACCCCGACGATCTGGTGTACCTGTCGTTAAGTGGAAACACAATCGACGCGCTCATAACGATGAACGCGAGGGAACTGCGGCATTTCATGAACCTCAGAACCTGCGAGAGAGCGCAATGGGAGATAAGAAACGCCGCGAATTCCATGCTTGAAGCCCTGATAGCGTCATATCCCGGGCTTTTCAGGTATTACGGCCCCAGCTGCATGACGCTGGGTCGCTGTCCCGAGGGAAGGCTAAGTTGCGGACATCCAAAGAGTGGAGCGCCGATAATACCGGAGGATCGCGCGGAGTAAGTTCACGCGGCGTAAGAAATCCGGGAAACGCGGGGACATCGCGTTATTAAGCAGGCCGCGCGCGGGTAAACGGCGCGGCTCGCTATGTAAAGTCGCTCGATGGTTCCGGGAGCGCATTGCGCTCCCGTGTACGCAGGTGTCGCGACGGCCTGTCGATATGACGGAATTCTAAATCCGCGCGCTCGGCGATTCCGGCAACTCCTTGCGGTTGACTCACTTCACGCTGAACTTAAACGTCGTCTTTGTCGAATACCTTTCTCCCGCTTTCAATACAGGAGTTGGGAAATTGGGATGGTTTACGGCGTCGGGATAGTTTTGCGTCTCTACGCAGAATCCCGCGCGTTTTCCATAGGACGCGCCGCCCTTTCCGGGATTGACCGCGCAAAGTGTGTTCGCGGTGTAGAACTGAACGCCGGGCTGGTCGGTCGAGACTTTCATCGTTATGCCCGTCGAAGGGCAGAAAAAGCTCATGCATTCGCGCATGCCGCTTGCGTTGAGGCAGAAATTGTGATCAAAGCCGCCTCCCTTTTTCATTTGCTCGCATTCGTCCGACAAGGCTAGCCTGTCGCCCAATCTCACGGGCTTTCTCAGATCAAAGGGCGTATCGTCAACCGGGCGAATTTCGCCGGTGGGTATGAGTTTGTCGTCAACCGGCGTGTAGTAATCGGCGTTTATAGACGCTATGTGGTTCATTATATCCCCGGCGCATCCGGAGAGGTTGAAATAGGCGTGGTTTGTGAGGTTTACGATGGTGTCCCTGTCGGTCGTCGCCTCGTAGCTTATCATAAGCTCGTTTTCCGCCACGGAGTAGATGACGGTTATTTCAAGATTCCCGGGATATCCTTCGTCGCCGTCGGGACTTAAATGCTTAAGTATCAACCTGTC
This sequence comes from Clostridia bacterium, assembly GCA_030526935.1. Lineage (GTDB taxonomy): Bacteria > Bacillota > Clostridia > Christensenellales > Aristaeellaceae > JAUNBY01. The sequence goes on along the minus strand of JAUNBY010000013.1, from coordinate 14,133 downwards.
GTTCGCCTCGTCAGGTTGAGCGGACCAGAATATGTGGTCGTAACCGACGTTTCCTCCATGGAGGTGCTGCCCGTGAGAGTTTTGCGCCAAACGCAATTCCACGCCGTTAACCTCGCAACGCCCCGCCGCAATGCGGTTTCCGACGCGACCTATGAGCGCGCCTATGTAGCCTACGTTCGGAAAATAACCTTCCACCGAGTCGTAGCCCAGCAGCACGTCGGTTTTTTTGCCGTTGCCGCCCGGAACGTTTATGGACACGAGCGTACCGCCGAGATCGGTTATCGAGACCTCGAGTCCGGTACCGGATACGAGAGTGTAAAGCGTCGCCTGCTTGCCGTCGGGGGTGAATCCAAAGCTCCTGGTTGTTATCATACAATCACCTCAGCATTTTTTATAATAATACTTCAATTCGCGGAAAATTGCAACATATTATATATGGCGCGGTATTTTTTTTGTTTTCACGTTGTACATTTCACATACGCGGGATATAATGGAGCGACCACACAATGGGAGATGTAGCGATTGGCGAGGATCATAGCCGTTACCAACCAAAAAGGCGGAGTTGGAAAAACCACGACCGCCGTCAACCTCAGCGCGTGCCTGGCTGAAGCCGGAAAGAGGGTGCTGCTGGTGGACATCGACCCGCAGGGAAACGCGACGAGCGGGCTTGGCCGTCCGGGCGGGGGCGGCGGGGTGTATCAGGCGCTCATAGAGGAAATCGACGCGGCGACAGCCGTAGTTGAAACCTGCTGCGAGGGACTTATGCTGATGCCTTCGTCCATAGAGCTTGCGGGAGCGGAGATAGAGCTTGTGGGAGTATTGGGACGAGAGGGTATGCTCAAAAGGGCGCTTTCCCCGATAACGGGCGACTACGATTATATACTGATGGACTGCCCGCCTTCTCTGGGCCTTCTGACGCTCAACGCGATGACCGCGGCCGACAGCGTTCTGGTTCCGATACAGTGCGAGTATTACGCGCTTGAGGGCGTCGGTCAGCTTATGAACACGCTTACGCTCGTAAGAAAGCGCCTGAATCCCGCCTTGGAGGTCGAGGGGGTTTTGTTGACCATGCTCGACGGGAGGACGAATCTCGGCACGCAGGTTGTCGAGGAGGTCAAAAAATACTTCCGCGACCGCGTGTTCTCGACCGTAGTCCCGCGAAACGTCCGGCTGGGCGAGGCGCCAAGCCACGGCCTGCCCATACATATCTACGACGAAAAATGCCCCGGAACCGCCGCCTACAGACAGCTTGCCCGCGAGGTCATAGACCGAAACGAGGGCGGAGATTGGAAAAAGTGATTGTGACGAGGGAAGATTTATATGGCTAAGATCAGTAAGCACGGACTTGGAAGAGGCCTCGGGGCGCTGCTCGGCGAGGATGAGGCCGCAAACGCGGGCGAGGAAACGCCGGTCGACGAGTCGGCGCAGCGCGTAATGCGCCTTCGCATAACCGATATAGATCCCAATCGCGACCAGCCGCGGCGCAGTTTTGACGAGATGGCGCTGAAGGAACTTGCGGAGTCCATACTTTCAGTCGGCGTCATACAGCCCATAGTCGTCGAAAGGTTCGGCACGCGCTATAGGCTCATCGCCGGAGAAAGGCGCTGGAGGGCTTCGCGCATGGCGGGACTCGACGACATTCCTGCCATAATAAGAAATCCCGGCGACGAGAACAGGCTGGAATTGGCGCTGATTGAAAACCTTCAGCGCGACGATCTCAACGCCGTCGAGCAGGCGACGGCGATAAAGTCGTTGATGGACGAATGCGGATATACACAGGAAAACGTCGCCAAAAGGCTCGGCAAGAGCAGACCCGCAATCGCCAATCTGCTGAGGATATTGACGCTTAGCGAAGAAGTACGCCAACTCGTAGCCGAGGGAAAGCTCTCCGCCGGTCACGCCAAGGCGCTGGCTTCCATCGAGGATGAGCAGGTTCAACTGCGGCTGGCGAATTTGTGCGTTTCGCAGGGCTGGTCGGTGAGACAATTGGAAAAGGTCTGCCAGCAGACGCTTTTAAAGCGCCCCAGGCAAATTCCCGTCAAAACGCCCGAGATGATCGACCTCGAACGCATGGCGCGCGATGCGTTTGGAACACGCACGCAACTCGAGGGCGACGAGAAAAAAGGCCGGCTCATCGTCAATTACTACTCGCCCGAGGATCTTCAGCGCATTTGGGACATACTCGAGGTGCTGAGTCAAAACAACTGACAGGAGGTACGCGCAATGGATCAATTTGAGTTAAATATTCTCGAAACACTGGCCGAAGACGCGAGAACGCCCATTGAAAGCATAGCGAAAATGACGGGAAGAACCGTCGTCGAAGTGGCGCAGGCTATAGAAAAGCTCGAAAAGAACAGGATAATAGTGAGCTACCCCGCGATGATAAACTGGGAGGCCATGGACAAGGAACTCGTCGAGGCCCTGATCGAAGTCAGAGTATCGCCCCAGCGCGGAGTTGGATTCGATGCCATCGCCGAGGAGATATACCGGTTCGACGAGGTTACGAGCGTATATCTGATGTCGGGAGCTTATGACCTTTTGGTTATGGTCAAGGGACACAGTCTCAAAATGCTGGCGGAATTCGTATCGGAAAAACTCTCGACCCTCGAGCACGTATTGTCGACGGCTACGCATTTCGTGCTTAAGAAGTATAAAGACAACGGTATATTGCTCACGGGCGACGCCCGCGACGACAGATTGGCGGTGAGCCCTTGAATTACGATAAGGTGCTTTGTAAGCGCGTCAACGACGTGCCGCCGAGCGGAATACGAAAGTTTTTCGACATAGTGTCTACGATGAAGGACGCCATATCGCTGGGCGTTGGCGAACCTGACTTCACGACGCCCTGGGCGTATAACGACGCGGCCATATACTCGCTTAAACAGGGAAAGACGCATTATACGAGCAATTGGGGAATGCTCGAACTCAGGCAGGCCATATCGAGGTATCAGAAGGAGCGCTTCGGCGTCGAATATGACCCCGCAAAGGAAATACTCGTGACGGTCGGCGCGTCCGAGGGCATAGACCTGGCGCTTCGCACGCTCGTCGAGGACGGCGACGAGGTGCTGGCTCCCGATCCGACATATGTGAGTTATGTGCCGGGGATACGCTTTGCCGGCGGCGTCTGCGTCCCCGTCGAAACCCACGCGAAGGACGATTTCAGAATGACCCCCGAGGCAATTAAAGCCGCCATAACGCCCAGAACCAAAGCGATTATATTCCCCTATCCCAACAACCCCACCGGCGGCGTCATGCGCCGCGAGCACATGCTCGAGATAGCGAAGCTTCTCGAAGGAACGAATATAATGGTAATTTCCGACGAGATATACGCGGAACTCACCTACGCGGGACAAAAGCACGTATCCTTCGCGTCGATTCCCGGCATGTGGGACAGGACGATAACGCTCAACGGCTTTTCAAAGGCGTTCGCCATGACCGGCTGGCGCATGGGCTATGCCTGCGCTCCCGCACAGATAGCCAAGGTCATGTGCAAGATTCATCAGTACACTATGCTTTGCGCCCCAACTCCCGGGCAGTACGCCGCCATCGAGGCGCTTGAATCGGGCTTTACGAACGATTTTGGCGAGGTTGCTCGAATGGTCAGGTCTTACGACAGGAGGCGGCGCGTTGTGGTGGACTCGCTCAACTCGATGGGACTTGATTGCTTTGAGCCGGGCGGGGCGTTTTACGCCTTCCCCTCGATAAAGTCCACTGGACTTAGCTCTCAGGAATTCTGCACGAAGCTTCTCGAGGCAAAAAAGGTGGCCTGCGTACCCGGCGACGCCTTTGGAAAACTCGGAGAAGGTCACGTCAGAATTTCATACGCTACGTCGATGGAAAAATTGATCGAGGCTATGAAGAGGATAAAGGAGTTTATAGCTTAATCGGATTTGAAAAATATCCTTAAGGGGCGAAGCGCGTTAACGAGCTTCGCCCCAAGGTATGTGAAAACTTGCCGTTTTCCCGCGGCGCGGACGCGAATTCGCCCGAACGGGAATTTTCGTCCGCGCCACAGAGGAAAAGCTTACGGCGTAATTACGACTTTCACGGAATCCTTTGTCTGGGCAACCCTGAACGCCTCCTGCCAGTCTTCCAGCGGGAACTTGTGCGACACTATTCCCTCAGTCGGAAGCTTTCCGGTCTTGATGGCGTCGATGACGTCCTCATAGCAGTACGGGCTTAACTGCGAGCCTACAATTGTTATCTCCTTCGTATCGCCGATTATGCTCCAGTCTACGATGGAAGAACCACTCATTACGGAAAACTCAACGAACGTCCCTCCCTTGCGGATCATATCAAGACCCTGCTGTACGGAGGAGGGATGTCCCGTGACTTCGATATAGATGTCGCAACCTATGCCGCCGGTCAGATCGAGCACCTGCTTGACGGCGTCGCCTTTTCCGGGGTTTATAACGACGTCCGCGCCAAACTCGCGGGCGAGGTCGAGGCGTTTATCGATCATATCCAGAACTATCAGCTTTTTGGGATTGCGCTGTCTAAGGGCGCCTATCATGCCCAGGCCGAGAGTTCCACTGCCGGCTACGACGACCACGTCGTCAACCGTCGCCTTCGACTGACGAACGCCGTGCAGCGAGCATGCCATGGGTTCTATGAGCGCGGCCTGTTCAAGAGTAAACTCCTCGGGAACCATATAGTTGCGGGAATTCTTCGGAAGCAGCACATATTCGGCCATGCCTCCGTTTAGATAGTGCTTGAAGCCATATACGTCATGAGGCCCGCAAAGCCAGTACCAGCCGCGTTTGCAGTAGTAGCAATCTCCGCACGGCACTATCTGCTCGGAAACTACGCGGTCGCCAATCTTAAAGCCGCCAGGAACTTTGTCCCCTATGGCGACTACGCGCCCGACAAATTCATGTCCGGGAACAAAGGGAACCTCGCAGTAGGGGGGATTGCCTTCGCCGCCCCAAAAGCGGGCGGTGCCGTGGGTGGCCTTTACGTCGCCCGCACATATGCCGCACGCTTCAACCTTTAGCAGTATATCTTCCTCTCCGGGAACCGGAACGGGTATCTCCCTGACGGCATAATCCGTGGAGCTTGACGCTACGAGCGCTTTCATAGTCTTTGGAAGCATAATCATTCTCCTCGCAAGATTTATTCCTCTCCTATTATACACATTTTGGAGATGATTGACAAGCATAAGGTTTGGTGCTATACTTTACGCAGTAAAATTGTTGTACGGAGGATAGTGCATTGCCCGCGAGAGAAACAAACGGTAAGGCGGAAAGCCGAAACAAAGGCGATTCGGACGCGATGACGCCGAGAAGAACGGACGCGCGCAGAGCTGAGAGATCCGCCGGCAAAAGGACGGGCGCCCGAAAAAGCGGCAGGGTCAGCCCTAAAAGGTCGACCGTGAACCGCCCGGCGTCCGGCGCTATGCCCGCGTGGCTCGTCGCTTTCGCTTTTGTTTTGCTAGCCGCAGGCTTCTGCTTACAGAATTACGTGCTCGCGACCGACGATACGACGGTGATTGCGACCGCTCCCAAAACCGTAAGCATATCGGAGGTAATGACTTCTAATAAGTCCGCCGTCACAGACGACAAGGGCAATTATTCGGACTGGGTGGAACTCGTAAACGATACTTCTTCCCCCGTCGATATAACAGGTTGGAAGCTCGTTGACGATCAGGATAAGCTTCTCGGCTTCACCTTTCCCGGTCAAGTTCTTGAACCGGGAGAACGCGTCATAGTATACTGCTCGGGAGACCTCAGAACCGTAGCGGGCTACGCCTATCACGCGCCATTCAGGTTGAGCGCTCAGGGGGACGGCTTCACGCTCATGAACGCCGAGGGCGCGGTTGTCGACAGCGTCGCGATACCGGCGCTCAGCGGAAACGAGGTCTACGCCCGCGACGAGGATACCGGCGAATGGACTATAGGACTCAATTACACGCCGGGTCTTCCCAATACCCAGGAAAACCATTCGCTCGCAACGGGCGAATCGCTCGCGACGGGTTCCCTGATTATAAACGAGGTAATGAGCGACAACCAGACGTATGTAAGATGCGCAGACGGAAATTACTGCGATTATATAGAGCTTTATAACGCCTCAAACGCTCCCGTTTCTCTGTCGGGCTATACGCTTACTGACGATGAGAGCAAGCCTCAAAAATGGTCGTTCGGCGACGGCGCGACTATAGGCGCGGGAGAATACCTCATTGTATACGCCTCCGGCACGGCGGACGACGCAGCGGGCGAAATCCATGCGAGTTTCAAAATCTCATCGGCGGGAGAGGCCGTGCGCCTGTACGACCGAAACGGCGCGCTTTTGGACAGCGTAAACGTCCCCGCCCTGTCGGGCGACGAGAGCTATTCCCGTGCGGCGGACGGCTCGTTTACTTCGGAAATACCGCCAACGCCGGGGTATTCCAACGACCAGACGGGTATAAACGCCGTGGCCGCGCGGACGGATGCGCAAAACCCGCTGGGCGTATATATAAACGAAGCCATCGCCTCCGCGCGCAAGCCCAATTCCAACGATTCCGCCTATGACTGGATAGAACTGTATAATTCGACCGGCGCGAGCGTTGATCTGTCGGGCTATCACCTGACGGACGACACCTCATCTCCCGGCAAGTGGACGTTCCCTGAAGGTTCGAGCATCAACTCCGGGGAATACCTCGTTATATACGCCTCGGGAGAAGACAGGGCAAACGCTTCGAGGGGAAGCTATCATACGAATTTCAAACTTTCGATAGACGAAAACGAAACCATAGGGCTTTTCTCCCCGGAGGGGGAACTCGTCGACAGGCTGCCGATGATAAACCAGACAGCCAGCGTTTCATACGGACGACCCGCCGGCGCGAGCGGCAGGTACTACCTCGCCACGCCCACCAGGGGAGCGGCAAACGAATCGGAATACTATCAGGGGCAGGCGGATGGTGTGGAGTTCGCTCGTCAGGGCGGCTATTTTACCTCCGGTTCCGTGACCGTGGAAATGTCATCAAGCCCCGCGGCGACCATACGCTATACCCTCGATTGCAGCGAACCTACGGAGGAATCGCCCGTTTACACTTCTCCCTTTACCGTGTCACAAACCACTATCGTAAGGGCGAGGGCCTACGAGGACGATATGCTCCCCTCGCGCGTCGCGACCGCAAGCTATATATTTGGCGAGGGGCATTCGCTTCAGGTCGTATCGCTCGTATCCCAAAACGACTACCTCTTTGGCTCCGACATAGGCATATACTCCGTCGGCCCCAATGAGCTTAAGTACCCCTTCAGGGGCGCGAACTTCTTCAAGAACTGGGAGCGCGCCGGAAACGTCGAGCTTTTCTCGACCGACGGCCAGGTAGTCCTCTCGCAGGGCGTGGGGCTTCAGCTTCAGGGACAGTACAGCCGCATGCAGGATCAGAAGGCGTTTAAGGTCATAGCCCGAAGCACCTATGACGAGGACTCCACCTTCGACGCGAGCCTTTTCCCCAACAGAGAATACACCTCTTATAAGTCGTTTATATTGAGGGCGTCGGGTCAGGATGGCGAGCGCACCCGCATACGAGACGCGGTGCTGACCTCGCTTTGCGAAGGCACGGGCGTCATGTATCAGGACAGCGTCCCGGTGGTCGTATATATAAACGGCGAATACTGGGGTCATTACAATATGCGCGAGAGGATACATAAGTACTCCATCGCCCAATGGGAGGGCTGGACGGACGTAGACGCCATAGATATAGTAAAGGGCAACTCAGGCGTGTTGCAGGGCACGAATGACGACTACGCGCAGTTTTTGACATGGCTTTCCAAAAACGGCTGCAGGTCGGAGGAAAACCTCGCCCGCGTGGAAGAAATGGTCGATATAGACAACTACCTGACCTACGTGGCCATAGAAATGTATATAGGCAATACCGATCTGTTGAACGTCAAGCGCTATCGTTCGAGCGAGGGCGACGGCAGGTGGCGCTGGATAATCTACGATACCGATTGGGCGTTCAACACCGACACGGATTCTTTCAGGCGCTGGTTGAACGCGAACGGCGTAGGCTCGGGCAATAAGACCGACAACACGCTTTTCGTGCAGCTTATGAAAAACCCGACGATGCGCGACAAATTCCTGAGAATTCTGGCGAACATAATGTACAATAACTTCCGTCCGGAAATTGTGATCGCGAAGATCGACGAATATTGCCAGCTCATAGAGGACGAAATGCCCGCCCAAACCGCCAAGTGGGGCGGCTCCGTAAGAAACTGGAATTCCAGAGTAAAGCAGCTTAAGACATATGCCAATTCCCGGCCTAAGAAGCTGCTCGGCTATATAAGAAGCGAGCTTGGCTGGACAACCGCGCAGATGCGCGAATATTTCTCAGAAATAATGGACGCCATAGGCGTTTAACGAAGGAGCCTTCCATGAGGCACGAACTAAAGTACATAATCGACTCCGCCGACATACCCGCCATCGCCAATAAGCTTTCGAGGATTATGAACGTCGACGAGCATTCCGACGCGGGCGGGGGATACAGGGTGCGCTCGGTATACTTCGACGACGAATACCGCAGAGCCTACTTCGATAAGGTATCCGGCATTTACGACCGCGATAAATACAGAATACGCCTGTACAACGACGACGGGGACAATCTCTTTCTCGAGCGCAAATCCAAGCACGGCGACGCGACGGACAAGACGAGCGTCAAAATATCGCGCAAGCTCGCGAAAACGCTTCTAAGCGGCGACGCGACCGGGATTGAGATGTCCAATTCTCAACTGGTTCGCCAAATGTATATGGAAATGACGCTTCACCGCCTTTCTCCCGTCGTAATAGTCGATTACGACAGGCAGGCCTTCGCCCATCCGGGAGGGAATACCCGCGTTACCATAGACAGGCATGTAAGAAGCGGCCTCGACAACGTGGATATATTCGACAAGGACATACTCTGCGTTGACGCCATGGATCGCTCGACCGCCATACTGGAGGTCAAGTACGACGAGATGCTGCCCGATTTCATAGCCGCCGCGGTGTCCGCGTTCCCGGCCGTCAGAAGCGCGCTTTCAAAGTACATAATGTGCGCGAGATTTGTCATTTGATTTATTTTAAGGGGGAACACCAATGAATAGGCTCGATTTGTCCAATATGTCGATAACTCCAAGCTCCACTTTGACCATAGCCCTGTCGCTGGCGCTCGCGTTCGTCATAGGCGTGTTCATCTTTTTCGTGTACCGCGCCAACTACAAGGGCGTCATGTTCTCAAACAGCTTCGGACTTACGCTGGTTCTTATGACGCTTATAACCACGCCCGTCGTCATGTGCATACGCGACTCCATACAGCTTTCCATGGGCATGGTCGGCGCGTTGTCAATAGTAAGGTTCAGAACCGCCGTCAAGGATCCTCTGGACACCGCCTATATGTTCTGGGCGCTGACTATGGGCATAATGCTCGGAGCGGGGCAGTTTTTCCTCGCCGCGGTCGCGACGGTGGGCATAGCGGCGCTGATATTCGTATTGAGCCGCATAACAGCGAAAGGCCCCAATTGCTTCCTGCTAGTGATAAGGTGCGAACCCGGAAGCGATCAGCAGGCGCTGGCGGCGATCAAAGGCGTAAAGAATCAAAAACTCAAGAGCAAGTCGGTAAACCGTTCGCGGGTGGAAATGACCATCGAAATAAGAACCGATAAGCCGGACGGCGTAGTGTCGCGCGTCTTGTCGGTGGACGGCGTGGAGGACGCGACGCTCGTATCCTATCAATCCGAAACCGTCTGACGGAGGGTTAAATGAAACGCATCTGGCGAAAAGTCCTGATATCCGCGCTGGCCGTCGCGGTGGTGGTCGCGTCATATTTCGCGCAGTTTTACTGGTTCCCCGACGGCTGGCCCATAGGCGGCGCGGCGGTCGCCCGAAACGTCAATATATCGCCCGTAAGCCAGGTCATAATAAGCGAGGTAATGTCCTCCAACAAAACCGCCCACCCGGGCGCGGGCGGGCTTTACGCCGACTGGGTCGAAATATACAATTCAGGCTCGTCCCCCGCCGACATAACCGGCTGGACGCTTACCGACAACGCTAACAGCGCCATAAGCTTCACTTTCCCCGAGCATATAATGCAGCCCGGCGAATTTGTGCTTGTGTATCTTACGGACGTGCTGGTCAACGAACCGGGGCTTCCCTATCAGGCGCCGTTTAAAATCAGTTCCCGGGGAGATCAGCTGATGCTGTATGACGATTCGGGTTCCATAATGGAGGCCATAACCATACCCGCGCTGTCGAGCGACACTTCATACGCCCGCATAGGCTCGACGGGGGAATTTATCGTCACAAAGCTCTATACGCCCGGTCTTATAAACACCAACGACAGCTACCGCTCGCGGTCCAATCAGGAACAGCTTAGCGATATGCCGCTTCGCATAACGGAAATAATGCCCTCGAACGGCTCCGCGAGAGCCGACGAAAACGGCATCTACAGCGACTGGGTCGAGATACGCAACGACTCGTCCTCGCCCGTAAGCCTCCTTGGTTGCGGCCTGTCGGACGATATATACGACCGTTTCAAGTGGAGCTTCCCCGACATAACGCTGGGCGCGGGAGAGAGCATTGTCATATACTGCTCGGGCGTGAGCGGCGAGCGCAGCGCGGGATTCCGCTTAAGCTCGCAGGGCGAGCAGGTCGTTCTAACCGATTCGGAGGGCGCGATTATCGACATGGTGGAATTTGGCTATTCCCAGACGAATCAATCGTGGGTGCGCCAGTCGGATGGAAGCCTTGCGGCGCGCAGCTGGTAAACGGCTCTAAACGCCTGCGTCGTCCTCGTATATATTAAACGGATCGTCGCTTTTGTCAAGCTCCCTTTCTACCGATTCGAGTATGCTCATAGCCTCGAAATCTTCCGCTGCGGAGGAGAAACCGTCCCGTGATAGGGGAGAGGAGGGCGCGTTTGCGTCGCGACCGTCGGACGTGGGATTGCCCGACGCCCCTTCGCGCGCGGCGGCGTCGCATGACGAAGGCGCGTTGGAGTACACGGACGCATTGATCGATGCGTCCGTTTTAGATGCTTCCATATCCGGCGAAGCATCTAACTCAAACGTCGGCTTTTTCTTCCGCGAATCGCGCCGCTTTTTTCCGTCTCTTACGAATACATCGTACAGCGATGGAATTATAAAAAGCGTAAGGAGAGTGCCATATGTAAGTCCGCCAATGGTGACGAGCGCCAACGGACGGAGCATTTCGGCGCCCATACCCCGCCCGAGCGCCATCGTCGACATTCCCAATATGGTCGTCATGGCCGTCATGAGTATGGGGCGAAGGCGAAGTCCTCCCGTCTGAATCAGGGCGCGCCTTTTATCCAGTCCCTCGAGCCTCAACTGATTTACGCTGTCTACGAAGACTATGCCATTGTTGACTATGACGCCCGACAGTATCAAAAAGCCCAACATGCCCACGACGCTTATCTCGCTTCCGGTGAGTATCAGCGCCAGAAGGCCGCCCGTCAGAGCGAGGGGTATCGTGAATATGACTATGAACGGCATCAAAAACGACTGGAATTGCGCGACCATTATCAGGTATATAAGTATCACCGCCAGTAAAATCATCGTCGCGAGATCCCCTATGGCGGAATTTATCGTGTCGCTCTCTCCGGATATCGACATATCGTAGCCATCGGGCAGGGGATAGCCGTCGAGCATCGCCTGTATATCGCGGCTCAAAAGCGTAAGGTTGTGATCCGAGTCCGCTTCGCACGACGCCGTTACCACATGCCTCTGCATGTCGCGGTTGATGGTTGAAAGGCTGTCGCTCAGGGTTATTTCGCAAACGTCGCCCAGGCGCACCTGTATGGTTTCATCGGCCTTTTCGACCTCTATGGTGCGGTTGGTCAATTCCTCTATCGTTATGTCGGAGTTTTTGCCGTCCATGGCGATTATGGCGTATTCCCTGTTTGACGATGAAAGCGTCGCCACCTGCGCGCCCTGTGAGACGGTCGAAGCTACGAACTGGTATATTTGCGCAACAGTAAGCCCGTTTTCAATGGCCTTTGTCTTATCGACCCTGAACGAGAATTCGGGCGTCGTCGCTTCCTGACCGTCGGATACATTGGCGGTTCCGGGTATCTGTTCGAGCTTCGCCGCGATGTCGGAGGCTATTTCCCTCAGAGTATCGATATCGGGGCCTTTTATGTCGATCGACAGCCCGGAACCGAAGAGCATCGTTATATCCATATTGCTGGTCTTTATGGATATCTCACAGTTCAGAGGTTCCACCGCCTCGTACATCAAAAGGGCTATTTCCTCGTTTCGAAGCGCCTTATCTTCCTTTAGCGTTATATAATAGCTCATGGAATTGGAGCTTGCGCCCGAGACGAGAGACATGCTCGCGTTTCCAGATGAGAACGCGCCTATGGTATCCACGTCTTCAACCGTCAGAAGCGCTTCAAGAACTCGGTCGCTCAATTCGGTTGTCTGTTCGAAGGTATAGTCCGTGGGAATCTCGATGGTCGCGGTCATCTGTGTGGAATCTACGTCGGGAATGAACGTCATGCCCATATTGACGGCCGTCATGCCTACGAATATGAGCAGGCCTATGGACAGGAGTATCAGCGGCGCCTTGTGCCTGAGAATAAAGGCCAGCGACTTCATATAGGCGTTCTTCAGAGCGTCGAACGCGCTTTTTTTAGCTTTGGGTTTGTAATTCTTAAGCGTAGCCTTTGACATCGCGGGTACGAGCGTCATCGCCACGAGAAGGCTCGCAAGCAGCGAATAGGTGATGGTAAGCCCCATGTCGCTGAAAAGCATCTTAGCCAGTCCCGTGATAAAAAGCAGCGGCAGGAACACGCATATCGTCGTGAGGGTGGATGAGAATATAGCCCCGGACATCTGGGTGGCGCCGTCTACGCACGATTCTACGATATCCCGTCCCTCGCCCCTAATTCGATATATATTCTCAATGACGACAATTGAGTTGTCCACGAGCATACCTATGCCAAGCGCGAGACCCGCGAGCGACATTACGTTGAGCGTTATATCGGTAAAGTACATCGCCACGAACGCGACAACGACGCTTATGGGTATGGACAGGGCTATGACTATGGTGGGCCTGAAGTCGCCCAGGAATATGAGAAGCACGATTATCGCCAGTATAGCGCCGCTTACGAGGTTTGACAAAACCGATTCGATTATCATGTCTACATATACGCCCTGATCGACGAGGGCGGTGAGCCTCAGCCCTGGCGTTGACGACTGCAATTGCTCAAACCTCTCGCGTATCTCCTGCGCGACTTCGGCGGTTGAAAACGTCGATTGCTTGGTAAACGACAAAAGCACGCCGTCGTTCTGGTTTATCCTGGCGTATACCGAATCGGCGTTGTTTGTGAACTCGACGGTTGCGACGTCGCAGAGCCTGACTTCTTTCAGGCTGTCCAGATCCATTGTGAAAAGCACGGTCTGAGCCAATTCATCTATATCGCTGAATTCGTCGCCCACGCGAACGAGATAGTCGCGATTGTCCTGCGCTATATATCCCGCGGGCATAGAGAGGTTTTGCGCGGCGATGATCCCGCCTATCATCTCGACCGTTATTACCCCGTCGAGCTTGGCTTCCTTGAAAGCTTCTTCCCGATTTTCCTCAAATTCCTTGCGCGCCTCGCCAAGCTCCTTTTGAGCCTTGTTTATCTCCTTTTCGGCTTTGTCGAGTTGCTGCTGAGTGGCTTCGCGAGTATCCTCAAGCGTCGCCAGCGTCCCTTCTATGTCGGTATCCTCGTCCATTCCTTCGACAAAGCCCGCCGGTATGACGCCTCTTTCGAGCTTGGCTATAACGTCGTCTATATAAGCTATGCCCGCTTCAAGAGATGCTATGGCCTGTTCCGTCTCGGCCTTTTGTGTATTGAGATTGGAAAGGGTCTGCGAAGCGGTTTCAAGCGCCGTGAGAACCTGGTATTCCTCGCTGTTTTCTATCGCGGTAATCTCACTTTCCAATTGCGCTATTTCGCTTTTGAGTCGGGCGATTTCCTCGTCTTCGGGGCTTAGTTCGGCGGCATAAGCTGAGCCTATGCTAAAGGCGGCCTTGTTGTTCTTTTTATTCCGGTTCTTGTTTATGATCGTTATGTCCTTGGCGACTTCCGTTCGCTTTTTGGAAGGACTCGCTGTAGGAGACGGCTCGATTGTCGCCTCGGGCGTGGCCTCGGGAGTAGCTTCGGGTGAG
>JAUNBY010000332.1 GCA_030526935.1 Clostridia bacterium | reverse complement strand
TGATGGGTGGAATCAAGCAATAAAACGGTTGACTGACGCTGGTTTTTTCGTATACTAAAGACAGTATGCAAAATGGGAGGCGGTATGCATGACGCGGGTGGTTTTCATCGAGGACAGGACGCTTATGCTTGAGGCGCTTAAAAACACGGTTGACTGGCTGAAAAACGATATAGAGCCATTGGCGTTTTTCTCAAGCTGCGACGAGGGTCTGCCATTTATTGTACGCGAAAAACCGGACGTCGTGGTCACCGATATCGTCATGCACGGCATGGACGGCTTGGAACTAAGCCAATATCTGCACGATTCCGATCTTGACATCAAGGTGATAATCGTCAGCGCCTACAGTCATTTTGAATACGCGCAGCGCGCGCTTCAGATGGGCGTATACGACTATTTTGAAAAGCCGCTCGACTTTGAAGCGCTTGTTCAAAGCATAAAAAGCGCGGGGCAGGTGACTTCTCACGCGCGACAGACGCGCGAGTATATATTAAACCACATGGAGTTTTATCGCGAGCGTTTTTTCACCAAGCTTATGCTGGGACAACTGGGCGGAGCGGAGGCGATTCGCCGCGAAGCCGACTTCCTGCGCCTCGATGATTACGGCGGCGTCGTATGCGTATGCGTGAAACTGATTGACGCTGGACGCGCGGCAAAACCTGATAAGGCGATGGATCGCGAAATGGCTTATTTGCTGTTGGGCAGGCATATGGCGCAAAAGCTTGGCGACAACCCCCTGTTCGGGCCTTTTTCACTGCATGACGAGGAGGCGATCTATGTCCTTACGCGCATTAGGGAGGACATGTACGAAGACGTGGAGACGGCATTGATCGAGGCTACGCAGACGCTGTTTTCGTCGGGTCGCGTAATCGTTCACTCTGGCGTAGGCGCCTGGCAAAGCGATATATCCAAATTGAGCCTTTCCTATGACAGCGCTTGTCGCGCGCTTGACGCCTGCTTCTCGTTCGACGAAAACTGCGTAATCAACGCGGGCGACCTGAACCTGACTGACAGTGCGCCGTGGCTTTTGATGAACCGCTTCGAGGCGCAGCTTATTCGATCGATAGATATGCAGGATATGGTGGCGCTTCACGATGCCATCGACAGGTTTCGCCAGCAGATAGGACGCGCGTATCCCCAAAGCGGCACGATGAAGGTGATGATGAAAAGCCTTGCCTTTAAGGTGGAGAGTATGCAGATTTCTTCCCACCGAGAAATCGACGCCGTGCTTTCCCGCATCGAATACGCCAACAATATGGATGAGATGCTGGAAATACTCGCGGGTTACTGCGAGGAGGTTTGCGGCGCCCTGCGAAATGACCGCAACCGCCAAAGCCGGCAACTGACCGAACAGGTGCGCGCTTATATCGACGATAATTTCGACAGGGATACGCTGTGCCTGAACGATATCGCCAGGCACGTATCGGTCAGTTCAAACTACTTAAGCTCCATATTCAAGCGCGAGCTTGGAACGGGCATACACGACTATATAACCACTCTGCGCATAAACAGAGCCAAGGAACTGCTTATCCGCACCGATATGAGCATAGGAATCATCGGGACAAAGACCGGTTACCCGAACCCCTATCATTTCAGCATGAATTTCAAGAAATACACCGATATGACGCCAACGGAATTCCGCAAGAAGAATCAAGCATAACGCAAGGAGAGAACGCCGATATGTCAAATAAAAAGCTAAAAATCGCGGTCGTCGGACTGCGCTTTGGCGGGGAGTTTCCCCCTATCTACCGGGATCATCCCGACGTCGAATCCGTTACACTGTGCGAGCTTAACCGCGACATGCTCAGCGAGTACGCGCGCAAGTTTGGCTTCAAAAACACCTGCGATAACTTTGACGCGCTTTGCGACAGCGACGTAGACGCCATTCACATAGTCACCGGAATTCCCAATCACGCCGAACTGGTCATCAAGGCGCTAAACTCCGGCAAACACGTCGCCTGCACCGTCCCGATGGCTACGACCATAGAGGATATGTACAGGATTATCGAGGCGCAAAGAGCCAGCCAAAAGAACTACATGATGATGGAGACATCCATATACACCTTTCAATGCCTGTACGTAAAAAGCCTCATAGAGGAAGGCAAACTCGGCCGCATACAGTATCTGCGCGGCACTCACTTTCAGGATATGGAGGCGTGGCCGGACTACTGGATGGGACTGCCGCCGTTCTGGTATGCGACGCACGCCGTCGCCCCGCTTTTGCATTTAAGCGATTCCTGGGCTACGCGCGTCATGTGCCTTGGAAGCGGCGTCATGCGCGACGAATTGAAAGAAAGATACGGCAATCCGTTCCCGATAGAGCACGCAATGATGGAACTCAACAAGCCCGACCTCAAAGCCGAGATAACGCGCTCTCTTTTCCATACGGCCATAGGTTATGTGGAGGGCTTCACTGTTCTGGGCGAAAAAATGTCGTTCGAATGGGATATCGAGGAAGAACCGCCTTATATCCATACTATAAAGGTCAAGGACGGCGAAAGCGTAATCAACAGCTACGGGCGCGGCAGAGACATCGCTATTTCCCGCGTGACATGTCCCGATCGCGGCGATCTGCTTCCCGAGTCCATCCGCGCTTACACCCGCCAGCATACCATACTCGATCCCGATAACCCGCACTTGTCGATTAAGCAGGGCGGCGGACACCATGGATCGCATCCCCACATGATAAACGAGTTCGTGCGCAGCATAATAGAACGGCGCAAGCCCGTCGTAGACGAGATCGCCGCCGCTCGCTGGACCGCGGTGGGCGTCTGTTCGCACATATCCGCCATGAACAATGGAAAGGTCATAGACGTACCGTCCTTTGACTGACGGGTTTGATGCTTACAAATCCCAGCGTCAATACTTCTCAAACGTAGTATTCCATGGGATAGGCGAGGTAGGCGATCTCAGGCGTTAAACACGCCGTGGCTGTCAATCGCGTTGTATTTCGCAAGCGCCTCTGTGCTATAATCCCCCATCTGGCAATATTCATTCGCCCCGCAAGCGCGCCGCCTTCCTCCCTTATCGCGACGCGCTAAGCGGCGCCAATTTTTTGCGCGTTCTATGGTATTTAATAAAACCAAGTATCAGGAAAAGCGGCGATATGCAAATCATCACCGTGCCTGATACGAATGACAGGCGATCGTCAAACAGCTTTATCAGTCCCGCGCCCGCCGCTATAAAGCCTATAAAAGTCCTTATATAAGCTAAAAGAGTCCTTTCGTTGGCCAACGCGGTTCTGTCCCTTGCGAGATAGTCGCGTAGAATCATCTGATCTCTGAAGCGTTCGTAGTTCTCCATGCTAAAACTTCCTCCTGTACATACATTGATCGCAGTATCTCTTCATCGCGGAGAGTATGCCTCGTTTTTAGACCAGCAACCCAGTGTCGGGCATTCCGGATGAGCCCAGCGCCCGTCTCGGCGCGCCTCTGTCAGGTTTGCTGGATATAGATCGGTACTATATTACTATACACAAGCGTTATTTTCAAGCTGCTTCGCATTTATTGTCGTCCCGCTGTCGTATTTATTGTTACTTTTCACCCTTGTTTCGTCAACTGGGTAATTCAATTTGTAATTGAGGCGGGGATAGTCGTCACGTCGCAGATAAAGCTGGACTTGTCCGCAAAG
>JAUNBY010000012.1 GCA_030526935.1 Clostridia bacterium | reverse complement strand
CCACCGGCTCCGCTTCTTCAGCCGCAAACAGGCTGTTCAGCGCCTCAATGACGGCATTGGAGGTCATTGTAGCGCCCGCTATGGCGTCTATACCGTCGCCATACGCGAAGGGGGCAGTCTTGCCAATGAACTGTTCGGCGAACTCCGGTTCCTCGGCTCTCAGTCCAAAGCCCGGTGTTTCGCTCGCGGCTTTAATCGTCAGTGTAGCGATTGAATTATCCTCGTTTACCGTCACGGCGACTTCCACATCTCCCGCGAAACCTCTCGCCGTGGCTTTTATCGCGTTGGGATCTTCCGGCTCGGGTTCGGGTTCAACAACCGGTTCCTCGACTTCCGGTTCAGTCTGCGCCTTTTCATCTTGAACCTGCGAGGCTGATACGGGGGCGATCGAATTAAGCGCCTCAATAACGGCGTTTGATGTCACCGTCGCTCCGGAAAGGGCGTCAACTCCCTCGATGTCGAAGCTGTACGGCCCGACGAGACCCAGGAACTGATCGGTGAAATCGTCTTCCTCCGCGAGCATGCCAAGGCCCGCCGTCTCATTGGGAGCGCTCACTTCCAACGACGCCAGCTGTCCGGCGGAATTGAATATCGCCCTTACCTCGACGTCGCCGCCAAAGCCACGCGCCAAAGCAGTCATTTCCTCGGGAACTACAACTTCTTCTGTAAGCAGCTCGTTTATGGCGTCGATAACGGCCTGAGAGGTTATTGTAGCGCCGGTTAGGGCATCAATGCCTTCGTCGGACAAATCGACGGATCCAGTCTTGCCGGTGAACTGGTCGGTGAAGTAATCCTCCTCGGCGAGCTTTCCAAGGCCTTCCGTCTCGTTGGGAGCGGAAACCTCGACGTCGGAAATCGTACCGTCGGCGCCAAAGTAAACCGTAACTTCCACGTCGCCGCCAAAGCCTCTGGCTGTAGTCGAGCGACGTTCGATCCACACGGGAGCGGCTTCATCCTCGTCAACTATGCCAAGCTCGACCTCAATTATATGAGTGGCTATTCTGTTGACACCGGCGACGACCGCTCCGGAGGATATGGAAGCTCCTGTCACGCTATCGACGTTGTTGTTGAGCCTGACCGGAGGCACGACGCCCGCGAACTGGTCGGTAAACCCGGCTTCCCTCGTCTTCGCGCCAAGTCCGGCGGTTTCCGAAAACTCGCTTCCGCCGACCGATATTCCGGTTATAACGCCCGCCGTATCGATGCCGGCTACGACTTCGATATTTCCGCCGTATCCGCTCACGGTGACCTGGCCTACATAGCCTATCACCTCGCCGTTGGCGGTCGCCACATAGCAGTTGTCAAGCTCCAAATTCTCGTCGCCCTCATGCAAAGCTTCGAAGGCGTCCGCTTGCGGCAGAACCTTTTCACGGGCGGCGTTTGCCGCTATGAGGCTCTGCTCATAGATGCGATCCTTGGTAAGTTCGTTGGTTCCGGCAAGCAAAAGGCCCGCCGCCAATGCGATGATAAAAAGGACAAGCCATGCCGGAAGCTGTTTTTTCATGACACTTTCCCCCTTTTGTTGCGGTTTATCGTACTTCGTCCACCGCTTTATTAGCCTGAAATAATCTCCTGTGCCCCTTCGGACGCGTATATATTGTTGTCCCGGTCGATGAATACCGCCTCTACCCCGGACAGGCTGTTAATCAGTTCTCCCCCCTTTTCAATTCCCATGACGAACACCGCCGTCGACAGCGCGTCGGCATAGGCTGATTCGTGGGTAATTATCGTAACGGAGGCCAATTCGTTCTGAACCGGCCATCCCGTTGACGGGTCAAGCAGATGGTGATATCTAACGCCGTCCAGGTCGAAGCCTCTTTCGTAGATGCCGCTTGTGACGATCGCCGTATCTGTAACGCTCGCGACGACGAGGTATTGTCCGGTCTGCTGCTGTGGATTTTGCAGACCCACTCTCCAGACCTCTCCAAGTTTGTCGCCTATGACGACGACGTTGCCGCCAAAGTTGAGTATGCCGCTGGTGACGCCGCTATCGCGAAGAAACTGCGCTATCTGATCGGCGATATAGCCCTTCGCGACTCCGCCCAGGTCTATCGACATGCCTGCGGGCAAAGTTACGTAATTACCGTCGATTTCAATCTTCGTATAGTCTACTATCGACGCGGCCTGAGCCAATTCGTCCGCGTTGGGCAGGACATTGTTGGCTCCCGTGAAATCCCACAGCGACACCGCCGGGGCAATCGTTATGTCGAAAGCTCCGGATGAGATCTCGCTTACATTAAGCGCGGTATTTAGCACATATATCGTTTCGTCCGATACCTCGACCGGTAAACCCTCCGCGTGGTTTATCCTCCAAACGTCCGAGCCTTCGACGGTCTTGCTTAAAAGCGCCTCGTATCCGGCGCATTTTTCGAGCGCCTCATCAAGCACAGTCATGCTATCGACATAGGCGCTTATCGTGACCACCGTATCAAAAAAGAAACCCACCTGGCTCAGTCTCTGCTCCTGCGCCTGAGAAGCGCATGGAGCGAATAAAACAGCTAATATCAACAGAATCGAAATAAAATGTCTAATCAAGTCATTCGCCTCATTCAAGATATATATATAACAATTAGATATTATAACACAAATGCCTTTATCGCGCAAGTTGCAAAAGCCGGATAAAACGTCAAGAATATCTTTTAACGCCAAAAATACCTTTTAATATACGCAATGCTGCATATATATCCGCCATATACTCCCAAAATCAAGAATAAAACCGATAATTTAACATACGAACATCTCCCCTGTCCACCCGACGGCTGTTCAGAGCCGCTAAACATGTAGAAACCCGCCGCCAGGCTGTGTTTTGCCCGGCGGCGGGTTTCAATCGTTACGAGACTAAAATTCCTTAAAATTCCTTACGCGGCTTCGTCCAGCTGAAGAATCATTTCAGCCGCGCTGGAACCCGCGATTCTCCCAAACACCACTATGTCAGCGACCGCGTTGCCGCCGAGACGATTGGCTCCGTGCACTCCTCCGGTGACCTCTCCCGCGGCGTACAGTCCGGGTATTTCCTCGCCGTCAGTCGATATGACGCAGGCGTGGCTGTCGATCTTAAGTCCGCCCATCGTGTGGTGTACGCCGGGGGCTATCTGTATCGCATAGAAGGGAGCGGTGTCAAGCGCGTTCGCGAACGACGTGCGCCCGAACTGGCCGTCCTCGCCATTTGCGACGTTCTGATTCCACTGAGCCATGGTTTCCTCAAACGCGGCGGCATCCATGTTTAACTCCGACGCGAGCTGCGCGTATGTATCGCCCTGTTTCGTAAATCCTCTCGTTATATATCCCGCTATTACGGTTGACGCGTCAACCATTTTCTGATCGACTATCAGGTAGGCGTAGCTTCCCGTCTGGGCTATGACCGCCGCGGACACTACGTCGCGGGTTCCGACCTCATCGGTAAAGCGCTGGCCTTCCTGGTTGACGAGAATGGCTCCGTCGCCGCGAAGTCCCTCGGTTATGAGGGCGCTGGTGTTCTGCTCGACGGTGGGGTGTATCTGTATCTGCTCGATGTCTACGACCGCCGCGCCGACGGCCTGACCCATGACAATGCCGTCGCCGGTCGCTCCGGGGGCGTTTGTCGTGACAAAGCCTTCCAGGTCGGGGCGGTACTGCACGTACATTTCCTCATTCGCGCCAAATCCGCCGGTCGCGAGTATAACGGCGTCGGCGTATATTATATATTCTCCTTCGGGGCCGACGACCTTGACGCCGTTGACCTTTCCATCCTGCATAGTAAGCTCGGTAGCTCTCGTATCATATATAATGTCTATATTGACGCTTTCCTCGCAATTTGACAGGAGAACCGGGACGATGAAGCTTCCAACCGAAACGGTTCTTCCTTCCTCATTGACGGGGCGATGTATGCGCTTTACGCTCGCTCCGCCAAAAGCGCCGACGCTTGTGAGATCCGCGCCTATGGTATGAAGCCATTCAATGCCGTCCTTAGCGTTTTCCGAGAGAACCTTGACGAGTTCCGGATCGTTGAGGTTCCTGCCGCCAACGAGCGTATCGAGCTGGAAAAGCTCGTCGGTATCGAAATAGCCCTCCGGGTTATTCTGATATTCGTCATATTGCGCCTGAACCGTCGCGATAAGCTCGGCAAGCTCCTCGCCATAGGTAGCGCTTGCGCTTTCGAGCGTATTGGTAACGCCCGCCGACTCCGCGAATTCCAAACCGGCCTGTTCCGGCGTTTCGGAAGCGTTCATGCCTCCGGTCGAGCGAACGGTATTTCCTCCGGCTATGGACAGCTTTTCGACGATCACCACGTCTTTAACGCCATCCTGAACCGCCTGAAGCGCCGCGACCATTCCAGCTCCGCCGGCGCCCACGACCACGAGATCAGCCGACTGATTCTCGGCCTCTCCGATTTCGGCGGCCTGATACTCAACCATGAAGCCGTCTGCGTCGCCACCGGCGGCGGTTATCGCCTCCGCGACCGCCGCGATGATTGCGTTGGACGAAAGCGTCGCTCCGGAAACGGTATCAATCGCCAGCGACTGCGATGACAATATGGCGTCCGCCATCCTTTCAAGCGCCACGTCGCCGAGACCCGCGGTTTCGGAATGCTCCGTTATTTCTATAGCCGAGATGCTTCCGCCGGCAAATGTCACGCTTACGGTGACGACTCCGCCGTTTCCCATACCCTGACCGGTATAGACGCCGTCCGCGACTTGCGCAAGGCCGACGCCGGCAATAAGGCTGAGTGCGATTGCGACAACGGCGATGGAAGAAATGACTCTTTTCATAACAAATATACCTCCTTAATTATTTAACCGGTGATCGTATATATAATACCATATCCTCGCCGTTTATTATGTTAAGCGCACAAATCACTTAGCGTTAACATGGCGTTAGATATCTCGCATTGCATATGCTTCGAGTTGAGGCTTTACAAAACGCCGCGCGTATGTTATTATATACGTATACCGAAAGGGGTAAGCGGATATATGAGTAAATGGGATAAGCTGATCGTTACGCTGGGGCTGATTGCCGTAGCGCTTTTTGTGTATGTACTGGCAACCGAACAGATGCAGGCATCCTACGTATCGTCAATCGTGCGCCCCGCGTCGGAAAACGTTTCCGAGTTTAACGATCTGTACGGGGTAATTTCGCGCGGAGGACTTGTGGACGTGCAATTCGCCGAAATGACATCAACCGACCCGGAGGATTACTATTTTATCGACTATACCCTGTCGCTCGCCAGCATTTGTCCGTTCCCCGCCAAGTGGGCGACCATGAACCTCGTTCCCGTCGAGGGCGACATTGTCGTCGTGCAGTCGTCTCCCGTAACCATAGGTCCGTTTGTCTCCGGGATTGTCACGGGGACTCTGTTGACCACCAATCCCGACGCCGAACGCCTTGGATGGATAGAGTACTATGTCCTCGGACGGCTAAAAACCGCCGTGGTCAATATCTGAAATGAAGACATTGGTAGTGGCTGAAAAGCCTTCGGTCGCAAGGGATATCGCGAGGGTTCTCGGCTGCAGAAGCAAAGGCGAGGGCTTTATATCGGGCGACAGCTATATCATAACATGGGCGATAGGTCATCTGGTAGCGCTTTGCGAACCCGACGAAATAGACGAAGCGTATAAAAAATGGCGCGTCGAGACGCTTCCGATTCTTCCCGAAAGAATACCCACCAAAGTAATCGCAAAGACAAAATCTCAGTTCGCCGCCATCAAGAGTCTCATGCGCGACAAGCAGGTTTCGAGGATAATCTGCGCGACAGACTCCGGACGCGAAGGCGAACTGATATTTCGCTTTATATACCAGAAAGCCGGCTGTACAAAGCCGGTTGACCGCCTTTGGATCTCATCAATGACCGACGCCGCGATTCGCCAGGGGTTTGAAAATCTCGTCCCGTCAAAAGAATACGATGCGCTTTATGTAAGCGCCCTATGCCGCGCTCAGGCGGATTGGATCGTCGGAATGAACGCTACGCGCGCGTTCTCTCTTAAATACGGCGCGGTCTTGTCAATAGGCCGCGTTCAGACGCCTACGCTGCGGCTTATCGTAGATCGCGACCTTGAAATACGCGATTTTCGCCCGGAGGATTATTACGAGATACGCGCTGATTTCGGCGATTATCAGGGACTTTGGCAAAACCCGCAAAGCGGCGACGCCAGAATAAAGGATTTAAACGCCGCGCAACAGGTAAAAGCTGAAACAAGCGGGAAAACAGGTCGCGTCGTCGAGTGCGAGACAAAGCTTAAAAAGATACCTCCTCCGAGGCTTTTCGATTTGACGACATTGCAGCGCGAGGCTAACCGCGCAATGGGAATCAGCGCCTCTAAAACCCTCGAGCTGGCTCAGGCGCTTTACGAACGCCATAAACTCATCACCTATCCGCGAACGGACAGCCGATTTTTGCCAAGGGATATGATACCCAAGGTCAAATCCACGCTGGCCGGCCTAGGCGAACCATACGCGCAGTTTGCGGCAAGGCTTTTGCCCGATCCTCCCGTTACGGGGCGCGTATATGACGATAAAAAGGTCTCGGATCACCACGCTATAGTTCCTACCGGGCAAAAGAGCGGCAATCTTTCGCCGCAGGAACAAAAGCTTTACGACATGATCGTAAGGCGTTTGATTTGCTCGCATTACCCTGATTACGAGTATAATTCGACCGTCATACTTACGTCGGTAGGCTCTCACGTCTTTAAAACCACGGGACAGACGCCCGTAAAACCCGGTTGGCGTGAATTATATCCCGACAGCGCCGATAAGAGCGAAAACCTTCCCAATCTGAAAACAGGCGACGAGAGAAATGTCTGTGACGTTGACATAAAGAAATGCGTCACAAAACCCCCTTCGCCACACAACGACGCAACGCTTCTTGGGGCTATGGAATCCGCTGGAAAAAATATAGAGGACGAAGCTTTGCGCGACAGCATGAAGGACAGCGGCCTTGGAACCCCCGCCACGCGCGCCTCCATAATCGACAGGCTTATAGCGGTCGGATACATTGAACGGAAGGGAAAGACGCTCGTCGCGACAGAAAAAGGTATAAAACTGATAAGCGTCGCGCCCGTCGAAATGACCAGCGCGGAAACGACCGGCAAATGGGAAAGGGCACTGGGCACGATGGCTAAAGAGCGAGATCCCGCCAACCTCGAAAAGCGCGCCGCGCTTTTTATGCAAAGCATATGCCGCTATTCTGCTTTTCTTGTGGAATTCGCGTCAAAATCTTCTCCCGATGTAGCCTTTGAGAGAGAGCAGCCCGCGCGTAATGGCAGTGCACGGCGTCCCGGCGGCGTAGTATCATTAAAGCGCCCTTGCCCCGTTTGCGGAGCGGGCGAGGTCACGTCAAACCAAAAAGCCTTCGGTTGTTCGCGCTGGAAAGAAGGATGTAAATTTACCGTTTGGAAAAACGCGCTCGAGAAACACGGCTTACCCAAGCTGACTGTCAATGATATGAAAAAGCTCCTCGACGGCAAAATCATATCCTGTGATAAGGGAACCATCGCGTTTGTCAACGGGAAAGTAGTCCTTAACGGCAAGGCGGCCGCAAAGCCGGACATATCCCGCGACCGGCAGAAATGAGGTGATTGGGTTTGCCAAGGGTTTTTCGCCCTCGTTATACCCGACGCCGCGGGCGCGACAACGTCAAGGGCTACGGGTATGGCGAGGGCGGCACGAGACACTCTCGCTACGCGCTTACCGGCTGTATCCATCTGCCGCTCTTAAGACGCCTCAAGCACAGCGCGCACTTGACTATATCCTCAACCAGGAGCATTAGAAGGTAAACGACGGCTAGCGGCGCGCCAAATAACACGCCGGATATAAACGTCGCCGGCAGCGCCAGAAGCCACACCGTCACAACGTCGTATATAAGCCCGGTTCTCGTATCCCCTCCGGCTCTGAATATCCCAACTATGGTTATCGCGGGTATATTTCTGAGCCATAATTCCAGGCCGTATATCATAAGTATCGTCATTGCGTAAAGCCGCGTGCCTTCGCTTATGTCAAACGGCATGAGCATTATATCGCGCGAAAGTATCATGACGCCTCCGAGCGCGACAGACATCAAAACGGCTATTACAGTGAACCTGCGCGCGTCAAGTTTCGCTTTGTCCTGCATTCCGGCGCCCACAGCCTTGCCAATAATGACGGAACACGCGTGGCAAAATCCCCAGAAGAAGGTGAGCATTACCCCTTCTATAGATCTGAAGATTGTTATCGCCGCGAAAAACTCGGTGCTCAACTGCCCGTATATCATATTGTAGCAGGTCGTGCCAAGCGCCCACAGCGATTCGTTAAGGAATACAGGCGCGGACTTTGAAAGAAAACGCTTTACGAAATCAACCTTCCAGTCAAAGAGCTTTTTGAGCGGGGCAATGAGTACATTTTTTTGCCTGAAGGCCATGATATAGGTAAGCATTGTCGCAAAGCACGTCGAAATGAGCGTTCCAAGCGCCGCGCCCCTCACGCCCATTCCCAGCCCAAACATGAAAAGAGCATTGAGCGCCATGTTAAGTACTACGCTCGCCATGCTTATATACATCGGGAGTTTTACCTTTTCAGTCGCGCAAAGCACGCTTCCGGACACCTGGTTGACGGCGGTCGCGGTATATGAAAAGAGAACTATGCCAAAATACGCCGTCGCTTCCGCTTTGACTGCCTCATCGGACGTATATAAGCTTATTATATTATACGGAAAAATGGCGACGATAAGCGAAAAAATCGCGGACACCACTACGGCGCAATTCATCGCGAAGCCGTAGGTTCTGTATATCCCGTCAATATCTCCGCATCCCCAGTATTGCGCGATAAACACGCTCGCACCGCTCGTAAGTCCAAAAAACACGACGTTCAGCAGAAACGACCACTGCCCGGCGACTCCCACAGCAGCCAGAGCCTTTTCTCCCAATTGACCAACCATTATGGTATCAACCATGGAAAAGGAACTCACGAGGAGTTTTTGAAGCGCGATTGGAATCGCAAGCCGCAAAAGTCCCTTCCAAAAATCCCCGTCTCCCAAATACGTTGAAACCTGCATTATATCGTTCCTCGGCGATTATTCAGTCCGTCTCAAAATTCGAGCCGCGAATAAGTCGCGGCTCACATTCAAAAAAGTATATTGCGCGCCCAAACGCTATTTTATTTTTGCGTATTGATGTATATATTTCAGCACCTCGGCAAGTCCGTCTCCCGAGGGTTCCTTCTCCATGGCCTCTATGAGGGAGCCTCTGTTTTTGTACACATCGACAATGAGCTTAGCCAGAACGTCCCCCGTCATATCCTCCTGCATAAGTACCTTCGCAAAACCGCGCTGTTCGAAGGAGCGGGCGTTTAATATCTGGTCGCCTCGGCCCGCGCCCTTGGGATAGGGAACCAGAAGCGAAGGCTTGTTGAGCGCCAAAATCTCGCTAAGCGTATTTGAACCGGCGCGCGACAGCATTATATCCGCCGCCGCGTAAGCGTGTGGCAATTCCTCATTGAGGTATTCGCGCTGACAGTATCGAGGCGTTCCGTCAAACGACGAATCTACATTCCCCTTGCCGCATACGTGCAATATCTGAAAGCTTCCGCAAAGCATGGGCAGCGCCTTTCTCAACGCGTGGTTTATCGCCTGCGCCCCCGACGAACCGCCTATGACCATCAGGACGGGGCGGTCATCCGAAAATTTAAACAGCTTCAGCCCAACATCCCTCTTGCCTCGAAAAAGTTCCGGGCGAAGCGGAGTTCCCGCGTAAGTGCCTTTCTTTCCAATCGCCTCGGCAGCCTCCGGAAACGTACATAAAACGCGCTTGGCAAACGGTTTGGACAGGCGATTCGCCAAACCGGGAGTAAAGTCGGATTCGTGGATGAGAACGGGTACGCGATGCATTGACGCTGCGTAAACCACCGGAACCGAGACAAAGCCGCCCTTTGCAAAAACGATGTTCGGTTTAATTTTGCCAATAATGCGCCTGGACTGATCTATTCCCGCAACGACGCGAAAGGGGTCGGTAAGATTCTTGACATCGGCGTATCTCCTCAGCTTCCCAACGGAAATCGGATGGTAGGCTACGCTTCCTATTTCCTCGATAAGCGCGCGTTCCATGCCGTCGTTTGAACCGATATAGTGTATCTCCCATCCCTCTTTCAAAAGCGGTCGTATCAAAGCTATATTCGGCGTAACGTGACCGGCGGTACCGCCGCCGGTTAGTACGATTCTCTTCATCAGAAAACCTCCATGCCACGATATGACAACCACAGCGTCTCAATGCCTTGGGTTATTATAGCACGTCGCCAACCCGGCAGTTTTAATCTCAGGTAAAAGCTATGGTCGTTTTGATGATTTTGAAGCTCATTTCCTATAAAACTGCCGGCCGCGGACAAACGAACTGTCCACATCCTTTAGTCGCTTATACTGAAAAGAAGGCTTCCGTAATTGGGGTAAGGCCATAATTTGGCGGGTACGAGCGGCTCGGCCATATCCACGCATTCCCGCAATTCGTTCATCGCGGCAAAGACTCGCTCGCGATAAAACTTCGCCTTTTCCTCGAGAACGGTATACTCATTCGCGCTTTCAACGGCTAGCCTGAGACTGTCGCTCTTTTCATCGACGCAGGAGGACAGTTTGCTCAACCTCGCGCACAGCTTTCTCTCCAGGCTGTCGTCTATACCGATCTGCGCCTTTATACTCGCGTCGCCAGCCAGTTTTGCCGAATAATTGAGTATTCCCGGGATTATGTCCCGGCTGGCCATATCGAGCATTGTAAGCGCTTCTATGCGCAGAATCTTGCAGTAGGTCTCAAGCATTATCTCCCGGCGCGACTTCATCTCGACTTCGGTATATACGCCGTGACGCGTGAAAAGTCGGATGTTCTTCTCATCGGTAAAATGCGCAATGGCTTCGGCTGACGAGGGCCAGTCTAACAATCCCCTCTCGCGCGCCTCGTCGACCCATTCGCGCGAGTAATTGTTGCCGTTGAATATGATGCGCTTATGCTCGCGTATGGTATCGCGTATGAGCGTATTTAAAGCCCCCGTGAAGTTTCTGGCTTTTTCCAGTTCATTCGCGAAATCCTCGAGGACATCGGCCACTATCGTATTGAGCACCGTATTGGGGCCCGCCACCGAGAACGAAGAGCCGAGCATTCTGAATTCAAACTTATTTCCGGTAAACGCGAACGGAGAGGTGCGGTTGCGATCGGTATTGTCGCTCGGGAATCGCGGCATGAAGTTGACGCCTATGTTCATCTCGCGCTTGGGTATACCGCTGTATTCGTCCTCTTTTTCAAGCGCCGAAAGTATACCCGTCAACTCGTCTCCCAAGAACATCGATATTATGGCGGGGGGCGCTTCATTGCCGCCTAGCCTGTGGTCGTTTCCCGCGCTCGCGGCGCATATGCGCAATAAATCCTGATGTTCGTCCACGGCGCGTATAACCGCCGTAAGGAACAATAAAAACTGCGCGTTCTCTATCGGCGAAGCACCCGGTTCCAGAAGGTTGACTCCCGTATCCGTGCACATAGACCAGTTATTGTGCTTGCCCGAGCCGTTTACGCCGTTGAAGGGCTTCTCGCTCAAAAGACACGCCATGCCGTGTCGAGAGGCTATCTTCTTCATCATTTCCATCGTGAGCTGGTTATGATCAGTCGCGATATTTGCGCTTGTGAAAATAGGCGCAAGCTCGTGCTGAGCGGGCGCGGCCTCGTTATGTTCGGTTTTTGCGGGCACGCCCAGCTTCCACAGTTCGAGATCGAGATCCTTCATAAACGCGGACACGCGCGGCTTGAGAACGCCGAAATAGTGGTCGTCGAGTTCCTGTCCCTTTGGCGGCTGAGCGCCAAAGAGCGTGCGCCCGGTATATATGAGGTCGGGACGGCGCTTAAACAAATCCAGGTCAACGAGAAAGTATTCCTGCTCCGCGCCTACGGTGGGAATGACGCGCTTTACCGCATCGTTTCCGAAAAGCTTAAGTATGCGGATTGCCTGCGCGTTCAGCGCCTGCATCGAGCGCAAAAGCGGCGTCTTCTTGTCGAGCGCCTCGCCGGTATACGAGCAGAAAGCCGTCGGTATGCAAAGAGTCGCGTCTTTTATAAAAGCGTATGACGTGGGATCCCACGCGGTATAACCCCGCGCCTCAAACGTCGCCCTGATGCCGCCGGAGGGAAAGCTGGACGCGTCGGGTTCGCCCCTTATGAGTTCTTTGCCCGAAAACTCCATGATTACTCCATCCCCGACCGGCGATATGAACGCGTCGTGCTTTTCGGCGGTTATACCGGTCATGGGCTGAAACCAGTGAGTATAATGCGTCGCGCCCTTTTCAACGGCCCAGTCCTTCATAGCGGAGGCTACAACGTCGGCGATCTCGCGCGTCAGCGATTCGCCCTGGGCGAGCGTTCTTTTAAAGGCCTTGTAAGTGTCGTGCGGCAGTCGCTTTTGCATTACGCTGTCGCCGAATACATTCGTGCCAAACATCTCGGGCAATTTTTCCATAATCGATTCCCCCTCGTTATGAGAGATTATAATGGCGGAAATTGCCACTGTCAAGACAACTTTGGTTGTATGGAAAAAACGTTTAGGGCAAAGCCGCGGGATATAAGCGCCTGAGTTCCTCGGGAAGCGGGGAATCGAGATTTATAAATTTCCCTGTCGCGGGGCTTATAACCTCGATGTGCGACGAGTGAAGGGCAAATCGTCCGGGAAGCCTCGCGTCCTCGCAGCCGTAGAGAAAGTCTCCCAGCACCGGACAGCCTATGTGAGACATATGTACGCGTATTTGATGAGTGCGCCCGGTCACAAGCCTCAGCCTCACAAGCGAAAGACCGTCGCTCTGCGACTAGACTTTGTATTTGGTAACGGCGGGTTTTCCGTCTTCGAACACGCCGCGGCGTATCGTCGCGCCTTCAAGTTTTCTTATTGGCAGATCTATCGTCCTGGACTCGGGCATGGGACATCCGACGACTATCGCGAGGTATTCACGGATGAATTGCGGGGTGTGAAGCCCGCGCGAAAGAAGCATCTGCGCGTGCGCGTTCCTCGCCGCAACCATCAGCCCGCTTGTGCCTTTGTCGAGCCTGTTGACTGGTCGAAACACATAATCTTCCCGATTATCCAAATATGCCCTGAGGCGATTTTCAAGCGCGTCGTCAGGCTTATCAGGGGAAGACTGGCATGCCAGCGGCGCCTGTTTGTCTATTATAAACATCGCCTCGTCCTCGTAGACTATGTTGACGCTGCCATTATATGACGGCGCGGAATAGGATGGTTTTTCGACCAGCGTTATCTCGACCGTCTGCCCGGGCTTTACTTTTTCGTTGGCATGTACGGATTTCCCGTCAAGGAGCATTCCCCCGGCGGCTTTAACCATGGCAAACTGGCGATAGCCTATGCCCATTCTCCCTCTGATTATACGCTTTATCGCCAGCCCCTCGTCCGCGTCCAATACCAGATACCTGAACGTAGCCACTGTTAACTTACCCCGCGATCAGTCAATTCTATTTAGGATGCACTATTATAACCGTTTGCGATTCGCAGTTCTCGTATACCCACTTGGCGTCCTCGACCGAAAGTCGAACGCAGCCGTGAGATACGGGCTTGCCGAGATTATATATCGAGGAATAGTTGACCGCTGATTCGGACCTCGATCGGTATAGAACCGAGTGAAACAGTATGTTTCCCGATATTGTAAATACGTACTGCGCCCAGCAATAGAATTGTTTGAAATAATGCCAGCGACTGTGACGCCTCGTAGTCTGCCGGAATATGCCGTTGGGCGTCGGAGTCGACGGCGCGCCGCTTGAGCAGACCATCGTCCTTATAAGCTCGTATCTTCCGTCCTCGCCTCGTTCATACGCGTATACCAGTTGTTCGTCAGTCGCGACGCGAAGTATGAATTTGCTGCCGTTATTTATACAGTCATCCGAGTACATGATAAGCTGCGTAGCCTCATCCGCTATTCCCGTAGCTTCCAAGCCGTTGTTTTCCTGAAAGGATTTTACGGCTTCTTCGAAGCGAGGCCCGGCGATGTCGTCGATAGTCGATTCGGTGACATAGAAAAGGTTGGTAAGGCGTCTGAATATACGCTCAACCTCGCTTCCCTCGTCGCCTCTCGCGACGTTTTGTATATAGACGGGCACGACTCCATCCAACAGAGCTTTTTGAGCCTCGGCCGATATTTCCTCGGCGCTTTCTCCATCGTAATCGGGCCAGAATTCCATAAGCCTTTCAATCGCCGAAATGGTGCGCGAGTCGTATTCTCCCGTAGTATACGGACTCATGAAGCCGCGCCTCATCAATTCCCTCTGAAGCTCTAAAACGGTATCCCCCGTATCTCCCATTTTCAAATCTCGCCTTGTCATGCGCTCGGCTCTCACCGCATCGGGCGAAAACATCGCCTTAAACGTATGCTCATCCGCGACAGCCGACGCCTCCAACCCGTTAAGCTCCTGAAAATCCCAAAGCGCGTTGAGAATGTAGTCATCGAAAGTATCCGTCGAAATGTCGATATATCCCAGTCTTTTCAATCGATTTGAAAGTATCATCACATCGTCTCCGGTGTCCGAAACCCCCAAATCGCGCTCATAGGGATTGTAAATTCCGGAATATAAAACCGACTGAAGGGCGTCGTTTGCCCGCCCGTCTTCGCCAATGCCGCTGTATCCAAGTTGAATAAGTCTGGATTGAAAGGCTGAAACCGCGGCTTGCGTGGCGTTTCCAAATATTCCGTCTGCCTCACCCTGTAAAAAACCGTAATCTATAAGGGCTTCCTGGAGCCTCGTCACCTGCTCTCCCCTGTCGCCGTTTTGCAAAACATCGTAAAAAACATGCTCCGACATCAGCCATTTCAGCGTATCGGCGTCGGCTACGCCCGTCGGCGTGAGGCCAAGCTCGTCGTGTATGCTTTGAAAATCGGTCACCGCCTCTTGAGTCTTGTTTCCGAACACGCCGTCCGCGACGTCCGACAGATATCCTAAATCAATAAGCCTCTGCTGCAATTGCGCTACATCGTCTCCCCTGTCGGACTTTGCCAGATCTCGCGAAAACGGCTGCACATATTGCTCGTCAGGCTCCACATATGCCTCGACAATCGCCTCGACTTCGGCGTATGCCTCACCCTCGGCATATACCGCCGCAGGCATTGCCAAAGCCAGACAAAGTATCGCGCATATAATTCGGTTCATTGTACACTGCACCTCCAGACTCGCAATAGTATACTGTTGACAAATGTCAAAACAGTGGCATCCATGAGACAATATAGAAAACGCCACGTGATGTTTAAAATGAAGTCGCCGCGTCAAAAAGCAAGTTATAGAAAGTATATTTTAATATGAATGTAATCATCGGACAATAAAAAAACTCGCCGTGCCGGAGGTAGAGCTACGCTCCTTTTCAGCACGGCGAGTTTTTAATGAATCAAATCCGCGTCGATTTTTGCTTATTTGAGACGCTTTTGCTAATCCCGGGTCTCAAACTTCCTATATAGGCGCCTATGAATATCGCAACGCAGGCTATCGCCTGTCTTGACATGGAGTACCACAGGGCGCTGAAAAAAGTCCTTTCCTGTCGAACCGACAACAAAACCGCCGAATACGCGGCAATCACGACAGCCGCCGAAACCGCGGATATCGCCGGTTTAATCCATTTAAACTCTTTTTCTGTTTTTATATACTTGTTGGACGCTACAAAAGCCATCGCCGCAAGTCCGTAAGCCACGGCCATTTGACCTTCCACTATATCCACCCACCAGGCGACGAACGGCGCGACAACGCAATATGCCGCGGCGTAGACAATGGGCGAACAGTCGCATATAGTGAAAAGGCAAAAGGCCAGCGCAAGCTTGGCCGCGAACGCGCAGACGGGGTTTACATACAAGGCGGGTATCCTGGACAGCAATATGACCGCCAGAGATATGGCCGCCGCCGCGATGCGCCTGGTGGACGGTTTATTAAGACTCACCCCGCCACCTCCCGTTGCGGCGCGTAATTCACGAGCCACTCGTAAGCCGTTTTAAACTGAGCGTCGTTCTCAAAACCCATATAGGCGTCCATGTATTCCTGTCGCACCTCAATGTCAGGGGTTATCCCAACCCCGTGAATCGATTTGCCGGATGGAGTATAGTACTCGGCCGTGGTCAGTTGCATCCCGGAGCCGTTGTCCGGAAATGGAATTACTGTTTGCACTATGCCTTTGCCAAAAGTCGTTTCCCCTATCACTACAGCCCTTCCCGTGTCCTTGAGCGCGCCAGCGAGTATCTCCGAAGCGCTCGCGGAGCTTCCGTTTATCAAAACGGCTATATCGACCTGCCAGTAATCAGAATCGGAGAAAAACTCATCCCTCGTCTTATAACGATCGAGGGTATATACGATGAGACCCTCCGGCATAAGATAGTCGGCAATGGTGACGACGTCGTCCAAAAGTCCTCCCGGATTAGACCTGACGTCCAGTATAAGCTTTGTTACTCCGGCTTGTCTGAGGCTTTGCATGGCCTCCTCGAAGCCCTCCACATCGTCGCCCATAAACTCGTATATGGCTATATACCCGACGTCTTCGTCTATCAGCGCGTACTCGACCCTGTTTATATCTATGGCCGCGTTTTTCATTTCGAGCGATATCGTTTCGCCATCCCTCAAAACCGTCACGCCTATCGTCTCGTCGCCCGATTGCTGTATTTCGTTTGTGGCTCTGGTGAGTATGCTCCCCTCTCCCGCGGTGAGGTCGATATCGTTTACAGCCGTCACGACGTCACCCGGAAGCACTCCCGCGTTTTTCGCGGGCGAATCCTTAAATACGCGCAAAACAGTAAGCCTGCCGTCCTTGTCGAGCGACAACAGCATCCCCACGCCCTCGTAATGCCCCTGAGTATGTCTGTTCATGCTTGACATTTCGTCGGGCGTATAATAAAACGTATATGGATCGTCCAACGCCTCGGTCATGCCGTTTATCGCGCCAAGCATGAGTTCTTCGTCGTCAACCTCGACATAGTAATAATCGCTTAACTGGCGCCTTACCTGTTCGAGCCTTGAGTATCTGTCTTCCATCGATATCTCTTCGTCGCGGTAAGAAGTTTGCGCATTCGCCGGAAATATGTTTATGCCGCAAACCGCCATTGTTATTGCGGACGACGCGCAGGCGACTATGACGAGCGTCCATACCACAGCCATATAAACGAGAGTTTGTTTGCGCATGGATCTCCTCCGTTTTACATAATCGGTCACCGAAAGCCGCGGTTTGAGACCGGGCGGCATATTTTAATAAACCGCCTGTTTGCTAATCTATGCCGGCAGACAGGCAGTCATGAAAGCTTATTATAAAGGCGCGCCGGTCAATAGCGCTTGCCGTGGTCGGAGTTGTTTTTTCCAAGCAACAGCATCATCTTGAACGTAACGGCGTCGTCAAACGCGCGAAGATCGAGTCCTATGGCTCTTTGCACCTTGTCGAGGCGATAGACGAGGGTATTTCTGTGGATATATATCTGGCGCGCCGTCTCGGAGAGGTTGAGGCTGTTCTCGAAGAACTTTTCTATGGTGTGGAGCATCTCCTCATTGAAGAGTCTCGCGGTCTTTCTATTGAAAAGCATTTGGTTATACTGGCTTTTCATATTCATGGGAACGTCGGCAAGGAACCTTTCGAGAAGCAATTTCCGGTATACGTATACATAGGCTTCCGGCTTATACACGCGCCCCACGTCGATAGCTCTCCTGGCCTCCTTAAAGGATTCCGATATTCTATCGAGGCTTGTCTTTATCTCGCCGATTCCGATATAGACGTTGTAACTGGTTTCGGAAACGAATGTCGTTTCGATTGCCAGTCCTATCTGTTCAACCTCGCTGTACTCGCACTGGTCGCCGAGGGATTTGATCAATGCGATCGTATGCCTGTTCATCTCGACGATGCAGTCGTCTTCATTTTCTCCAAAGGCGTTGTTGAGAAGGTCGAGCGCCTGCTCCGTGTCGATATTTCCAAGATGCACTATTATAGCGACGCGGTTTTGTTCCAGCTGTATTTCCTGGTCGAGCGCCAGCGCTTCCATTTCGGCGCCCTCGATCTCTTCGCGCAGTATGCTTCTGTACGTCTGCTCCCTGTCGGCATGTGGAAGGTCTACTCTTGTGA
The DNA here is from genome assembly GCA_030526935.1 of Clostridia bacterium. GTDB lineage: Bacteria > Bacillota > Clostridia > Christensenellales > Aristaeellaceae > JAUNBY01. Next base: position 3,253 of record JAUNBY010000012.1, on the reverse strand, counting down.
TTATGTTCACAAGTTCCGCCGCCAATATCGCGCAGTTGCCAACGTCGGGCGAATCCCCGGGCAGGCAAAGAAACAGCGGCGACTCGCTTTCGGTTCCAATGAGGGTAAACCCTCCGTATACAAGCGGTTGAGTCGGATTTTTGCGTATAGCCTCAGGCAGCGTAAATTCGCGCTTATTATCCTCGGGCAGTATAACCCGTCCATCGTTATCTAAAAGCATTACCGACATATCCATTCGCGCAAGCACCCTTGCCAGCTTTGCGACTATTCTATGATCCAAGTACATTCTATCTCCTCCAAAGACAATCCCATATTCATCTGCCGAATCCTCTTTATATAGTATATCCGTCACAGACGTTAAAGACAAGCAATCTTTTTGTCTGTGACGGATATTTAATCAACACATAACTTTCACGCTTCAATTGGATTTGTCAATTATATCCAATAAACCCATCTCGCGATATACGCTTAGCGATTGAGCAGCGTCTGTTCCGTATCGAGGTCGAAGAAGTGAAGCCTTGACGAATCAAACGCGACCTTGATCTTGTCGCCGGTACGCGATGACGTGCGCGGGTCGACGCGGGCGACGATATTATCGTCCTTGCCGCTGGTCTTGAGGTAGAGATATGTCTCGGAACCCATAAGCTCGGTAATCTCGACGTTGCATTCAATGGCGGTATCGGGATTGGCGGCGACATATTCCGCGTTGTCGTTTATGTTTTCGGGGCGTATTCCCATATATACTTCTTTTCCGATATAGCTGTCGGAGATGAATTTCTGAAGCTTGGAGGGCGGGACGACGATGGAGTTGTCGCCAAACTTTGCTTCAACGCCCTTGGAAGTCTTCTCAAGCTTAGCTTTGAAGAAGTTCATCTGCGGGGTTCCGATGAATCCCGCGACAAAGAGGTTGGTGGGATAGTCGTAAAGGTTTTGCGGGCTGTCTACCTGCTGCACAAAGCCGTCCTTCATGACCACGATGCGCGAACCCATCGTCATGGCTTCGGTCTGGTCGTGGGTAACATAGATGAAAGTGGTCTGCAGGCGCTGATGCAACTTGGTTATCTCGGTTCTCATCTGAACGCGCAATTTGGCGTCGAGGTTTGACAACGGCTCGTCCATAAGGAAGACCTTGGGTTCGCGAACTATAGCGCGACCCAGAGCGACGCGCTGGCGCTGTCCGCCCGAAAGAGCCTTGGGCTTTCTGTTGAGAAGATGCTCTATGTCAAGGATTTTAGCCGCTTCGTGAACGCGATTGTTTATTTCTGTTTTTGGCGTTTTTCTAAGTTTCAGTCCGAACGCCATATTGTCGAACACAGTCATGTGCGGATACAGCGCGTAGTTCTGGAAAACCATGGCGATGTCTCGATCTTTGGGAGCGACATCATTGACCAAGCGATCGGCTATGTACAATTCACCCTCTGAAATCTCTTCAAGACCGGCAACCATTCGAAGCGTAGTCGATTTTCCACAGCCGGAAGGTCCGACGAGAACGATAAATTCCTTGTCCTCAATATCAAGCGTAAAATCGCTTACCGCCGTAACTCCGCCCTGGTATATTTTATAGATGTGTTTCAGAGATACGCTTGCCATATACAATTCCTCCTCAAATAAAATAATCGGACAAACTTGACTAACGACAGGATAGATCAGCCTATTACGATCATCTGTTATAATGATTATAACTTGAAAATCGAAAAATAGCCAGTCCCAATACTAAACAAAGTTTCTCCACCTGAATTGTTAGGATGGCATAGCGTAAAATAAATAAAAACTCTCAATTTAGTGCATCTAGCGTCAATGAAAAACTTGGCGCGTACTCCGCCATGAAATCGACAACTTCAGGTAAATCGAGTTTCTCTATATCGTCCAGCAGGCTGTTCATCGCCGGGCGGAACTCCTCGTTGCCGTAGCTCAGTTCCTCGACGCACTTAAGATAAGCCGAGATTTTATCCGCGGCTTTGACCAGTTTGTATTCCTCGGTCCGCGTATCGGGAAAGAGCAATTGTCCGTAGTGTTTTCTCTGGTCTTCCGGAAGATAGCTCAAAAGCTTTTCATTTGCTATCTGCTCAATACTTTTAAACGCGGTCTTTATTCCCGGGTTAAAGTATTTTATGGGTGAAGCGAGATCGCCGGTTATAACCTCGCTCGCCTCGTGATATATCGCAAGCGTCACTACCTTGCCGGCGTCTACCGAACCCGCGTACCTTGTATTCCTCAGAACGGCCAGCGCGTGAGCGATCATCGCGACCATCAGCGAATGCTCCTGGTCGTTTTCCTCGCGCGTATTTCTTCTAAGCCCCCAGCGCTTTATATGTTTCATTCTCGCCATATACGCATAAAAATGACTTGCCATATCGTCAATCCAGCCAGGACATGAACGCCCCGGCCATATCGCCCTCATCCGCCTCCTTCAACTTGGGGTTATACGCATTTTGCTTTCGAAAGCTGACAAAGTCGTCATTGCTGACCTTTATCATATCTATGAGCAACACGCCTATTCTGCCTGCGACCGATGCCAGCCTCGCGCAAACGTCGATGTCCCACAGCGTTGGTTCAACTTGCCCCGGCAGGCATCTTTCGACTATCGCGATTATCGTCGCGTAATTCCTTACCGTGGCCTTCATTACCTGCCTCGAAAACCCGCGCAAGGCCGCGTCGCGTTCCTTATCCGTAGCATTTTGAGCGTCCCTGTCCATACCCGATACGGGGATGCTTCCAATGAGTCTGCCCGACTTGTCCATACACACGACCCAGGTTGCCCGGCAATCCTCTCCGTCGCAAATACGCCTTATGTGCTCCTTCATTAACTCCAGGTTGTGTATGTCGATCCTGTTTTCTTCATACGTAGCGTACAATCTCGCGGCGCGGCCAATTGTGACGAGAAAAGACGCCGTCTTTTCACCCACGCCTGGAACCTCAACAAGTTCCTTCTCGCTTGCCGAGAGCACCGCGTCGAGCGAGCCGAACGCGTTTATCAGCGTATGCGCAAGCTCGTTGAGATTCTTTCGAGGTATCTTGTAAAACAGCAGCAGTTCCAGCGCCTCATGCGCGGCGAAGCCGTCAAGCCCCTCCCTGTAATATCTTTCGCGCATGCGCTTTCTGTGCCCGGCGTGAAGGTTGACGTTATTATTCGGCATGGATCTCCCCCAACCTTTACCCGCCGCGCCATACCCGCAGAGCAACTCTGTATATCTCGGAACCATCGCGCGGCTTTTTATAGAACGTATTTGCTGTTTACAGTTGTATTATACTA
>JAUNBY010000331.1 GCA_030526935.1 Clostridia bacterium | reverse complement strand
CGCCGAGCAGAGCATTACATTCGCGCTTGCGATAAGCCAATATTGCTATATCATCGAAAAAGGAGCCGTCGCCTATCACGGTCCGTCCGCCGATATACCGCGCGAGATTTTTGACAAGTATCTGGGCGCGTGACGCGCGCGAAGGAGGCCTGAAAATGCAAAACATCATCGACGCGCATACGCATATATTTCACGCGGATCTCGAAGGGTTCACGGATCCCTATGTAAAAATACGTTATGAGGCTTTCGGCGGCATTCGCTTTGAAAACGGCGCGTATTTTCAGAAGATGCCCCTGTTTATCCGGGACTGCAACTTCGACGCGGAAATGCTTATAAAGCTCATGGACGCCAATAGCGTCTCAAGAACCATAATTATGCAAAACGGCTCTCCTCTCTTTATGGGCGACACGGTTAAAGCCGTTAAAGCTTATCCCGAGCGCATCAGCGGAGCCATGGTTCTTAATATGGAAGGCGAAAACTGCCTTGACGAAATCGAACAATACGCGCGAAGCGGCCTATGCGCCATCAAATTCGATATGAACGACGATATGGGGATCATATCCGCCCACCGCTTTCCCGGATTACAAATGAACGGCGAACTGATATATAAAGTTCTCCACGCGGCGCAAAAATACGCTCTGACCGTCGTCATAGACACCGGCAAACCCGCGGGTCCCGGATACCAGGCAGACGCTTACCGGGAAATCATCAGCGCTTTTAAATCGGTCCATTTCGTAATTTGCCATTTGGGACGTCCATTTTACGCAATGAACAATAACGAGGGACTTGGGCGCGAGGTAGAGCGCATGTGGAGACTCGCCGAGTATTCGAACGTATGGTTTGACGTGGCGGCGCTCGCGGAGGTGATCGCAGTTGCGGAGGAATATCCCCATCCCTCATGCGCGCGTTTCTGCCGCGAGTTCATAGACAGGTTCGGCGCGAACAAACTAATTTGGGGGTCCGACGCCCCGGGAACGCTGAGCGATAACACCTATAAGCAACTGATAAACATCTATGATCACAGCCCGCTGTTTACGCAGCGCGAAAAAGATTTAATGTTTTACGAAAACGCCATAGTCGCATATAAACTTTAGGAGAGGAAAGAACGCATGAATACACGCGAGCAATTAACAAACGCCATCATCGACGGTAAAATCATCGCGATAGCGCGCGGCATAACAGCTTCACAGGCGGTCGATACCGCAAGGGCTTTATACGCAGGCGGGATCAAGCTGATGGAAATAACCTTCGATCAATCGGGGAAGCTTCCTTTTTCGCATACGCTCAATGGGATACGCGCCATACGCGAGAAAATTGGCGGCAAATTGCATGTGGGAGCGGGAACGGTACTGAACGTCGAACAGGTTGAACTGGCCGCGGAGTCGGGAGCGGAATATATCATATCTCCCGACGTAAACGAGGATGTAATCAGGCGAACGCTTGAGCTTGGGCTTATATCAATCCCTGGCGCGATGACGCCCTCCGAAATAACAAGGGCGAGCAATTCAGGCGCGGACTTCGTAAAACTCTTTCCGGCGGGAGCGCTCGGAACGGACTATATAAGGGCGATTCGCGCTCCGCTAAGCCACGTTAAGCTGCTGGCGGTCGGCGGCGTGAGCGATTCAAACATAGCGCAGTTTATCGCTTCCGGTTGTGTTGGCGCAGGAATTGGCGGCAATCTGGTAAATAGGACATGGATAGCCGACGGTAAATACGACGCCGTTACACAGGTCGCGAAAAAAACAGTCGCGGCTTTGGAGGTGCAATAGTATGGCTAAGCGAGTTATAACGTTTGGGGAGATTATGCTCAGGCTCAATCCGCCCGGATATCTGCGCTTTGTTCAGGCGGACGAGTTAAAAATGAGCTTTGCCGGAGGCGAGGCTAACGTCGCGGTTTCGCTCGCGAATTACGGCCTTGACGCGGCCTTCGTCAGCAAAGTTCCCACCCACGAAATAGGCGATTGCGTCGTCCGTGAGCTTCGCAAAAACGGAGTTGACACCAAGTACCTGCTTCGCGGCGGCGACAGGCTCGGCGTATTCTATCTGGAAAAGGGCGCTTCTCAGCGGGCGTCAAAGGTAATATACGACAGGGCAAACTCCGCCATCGCGCAGGCTAAGCCGGATGAATTCGACTGGGACGCGATATTTCATGGCGCCGACTGGTTCCATTGGACGGGCATAACGCCCGCCTTGAGCCAAAACATGCAATTATGCTGCCTTGAGGCCTGCAAAGCCGCCAAAGCTAATGGTGTAACGATTTCATGCGACCTGAACTATCGCAAAAAGCTATGGAGCCGCGGTGAGGCGCGCGAATGCATGACGCGACTCATGCCCTATGTCGATGTGATAATTGCCAATGAGGAGGATGCGCAGGATGTATTCGGAATAAGCGCCGCGCATACCGATGTATCTGGCGGCAAGCTCGACCGCGAAGCTTATATAGACGTAGCGCGTCAGTTAAGCGAGCGGTTTGGCGCAAGATATGTCGCCATAACCCTTCGCACGAGCCTGAGCGCCACCGATAACCGCTGGGCCGGATTAATTTATTCCGACGCGGAAGCCAGGTTCTCTCGCGAATATCTCATTCACATAGTCGATCGGGTAGGCGGCGGCGACAGCTTCGGCGCGGGGCTTATATACTCTTTGATGAACGGCATGGACAAGCAGTCCGCAATAGATTTCGCCGTTGCCGCATCTTGTCTTAAGCACACTATAGAATACGACTTCAATCTGGTCAGCGTTGACGAGGTAAAGGCGTTGGCTGGTGGAAACGCATCGGGACGCGTCCAGAGATAGATGCGCCTCGCACAGGACCAACAAAGGGGGCGATTTGCTTGACCAACCAGGAACTTAAAAAGAAAGCTTATCAGATTCGTCGCGAGGCTCTGAACATGATATACAGAGCAAAAACCGGGCATGTGGGCGGCAACATGTCACAAGCCGACATAATGACAACGCTGTTTTACGACGTTATGAAATTAAACCCGAACGATCCCAAATGGCCTGAAAGGGATCGATACGTACAGAGCAAGGGCCACTGTGTCGAGGGATATTTGGCGATACTCGCCGACTTGGGTTTCTTCCCGATGGAGGAATTGTCGACGTTTTCCGCTTTTGGCTCGCGACTGATAGGGCATCCGAACAACAAGGTGGCAGGCATCGAAATAAATTCGGGCGCTCTGGGTCATGGACTGTCCGTATCCGTAGGCATGGCAATCGCCGCAAAGATGGACGCGGTTGACTATATGTACTCATGGGCGACGGAGAGCAGGCGGAAGGCTCCGTGTGGGAGGCGGGCATGGCGGCAGCCCACTACAGTCTCGACAACCTGACCGCGGTGGTAGACAGGAATCACTTGCAGATAACGGGAGCCACAGAGGATGTGCTTAAACTCGAACCTCTTAAATCCAAATGGGAGGCGATCGGGTTTTACGTAATAGAAATCGATGGACATGACTATGAAGCCATACGCAATGCGCTAAATTTCAGGGAAAACGGCAAGCCCGTGTTAGTTATCGCCAATACGATAAAGGGCAAAGGCATATCTTTCATGGAAAATCAGGCCAGGTGGCATCACGGCGTACCAAACGAAGAACAGTACAAGTTAGCGCTACGCGAGTTGAATGAGG
>JAUNBY010000330.1 GCA_030526935.1 Clostridia bacterium | reverse complement strand
TCGGCAAAGATTTCGCCCGCGGCGATGGAGACGGCGGAGCCGTAGGAACCGAGGACGACCGATACGCCCGAAGCCATAAGGGTCTGAGCGGCAGATACCGCGGCGGTTCTGTCGGACTGGTTATCGACCTCGAAAAGCTCTATGTCGTAGGTTACGCCGTTGAGCTCAATCGTGGGATAGAGGCTGTTGGCGTAGCGCATTCCGAGTACTTCCTGGAATCCGCCGCCGCCGTTTTCACCGGTGGTGGGCTCGAACACGCCGATTCTTATCACTTCATTGCCGGAAGCGAACGCGAAAGCGGGTACGAACAGCATAACGACGAGTAACAGCGCCATGATCTTCTTCATTGAAACGACCTCCTTAGAATTTGAATGATTATATTATACAGGCACTCGCGAAGAATTGCAAGTGTCATTTTGCAGGTTTTACTTTCATATTATTCAAATATCGTTCGCCTCGTTGCGCAACAGCCACGCGGCACAATTTGTCGTACATACGCGCGACCATCGCGGCAAACGGCGGGAATCGCCACATCAGGCTCCGCAAGAATTCAGGGAGCGCAATGCGCTCCCTGGCGTCCGGGTTAAATGCGGGGGTCGCGGCAAAACCATATGTGGCGAGCACATATCGCGAACCGGCCAAAGTTCACGCGCCATGCCCGGCATCACGCTCGACCTGCATCCCGCTCAATTTTAACCAGGTATTAATATTGCAGTTTGAACTGCGTATATATATCGCTGTAGATGCTCTCGTACTCTCCGATGTCCTCTATGAACTCGGCTTCCCCCAGTATCTCGTCGGGAATGTAGACGACGGGATTATTGAGGAAGTCCTCGCTTACGTATTCGGCGGCGGCTTCGTTACAGCAGATGTACATCTGCTGCATGGAGCAGTGCGCGGCCACGTCGGGGCGCATGAGATAATCGAGGAGTATATGGGCGTTCGTGGGATGCGGGGCGTTTACCGGAATTACGAAGCCGTCGATTCCGTAGCCCATGCCCTCCTTGGGGTAGACGACGGTCAGTTCGGGCCGATCCATAAGCGCAAGGTAAACGAAGGGCGTATACATAAAGCCCACCGAAACCTCTCCGTTCACGAGCGGCACATAGGTGCTGTCGTCGGTGAATATGCGCACGTTGTCGTAAAGGGGCATCATCTTTTCCTGAGCCTGCGCGAGTATATCCGCGTCGGTTGTGTTAAACGACTGCCCCATGGTCTTGAGCACCAGGCCTATGACCACGCGGGGATTGTCGAGCATCACTATATTGTCGTAAAGGCTCTCGTCCCACAGATCCTCGTATCCGTCTATCTCAATCGACACCTGTGAGCTGTCGTAGACGATCAGCGGAGTTCCGGCGGTATAGGGGATCACGTACTCGTCGTCGGGATCGTAATACTGTCCGAGGAAGTTTTCGTCGAGATTTGAATAGTTGGAAAGCTTTTCCTTGTCGAGCTTTTGAAGAAGCCCTTCTTTTCTAAGTATGCTCAGCGAATAGTCGCTCGAAAGTATGAGGTCGTATTCGCTTCCGCCGTTCTGACTCAGCCTCAGAAGCATGCTGTCAATGGAGTCCATGGGCGAATAGACGACCCTTATTCCGGTCTCTTCCTCAAAAGCCGCGATAGTCGCGTCATCGACATAGGTCTCCCACGTCATCAGGTTTACAACCTTCTCCTCCTCGGCCACAATTCCCGCCGGGACGAGCATTAGCATACACAAAACCAGCGCCATCAGTTTTTTCACGGGTTTTCCCTCCTTATAATAAACTTATATCAATCGGACTTACGCCCGTCTGATAACCCTGTTTCTCGCCGTGCGCATCGACTGCACGTACTGGCTCACGGCCACCGCCGTAAACGCCGCCGCGATCATAAGCGTGCAAAGGGCGTTTATCTGCGGGGACACGCCCAGTTTAACCGATGAATACACCTTCACCGGAAGCGTCACCGCGTCTGAACCGTAGACGAAGAAGCTTATCACAAAGTCATCCATGGACATAGCGAACGCCAGAAACATTCCCGATATTATCGCCGGGCGGCAAAGGGGAAGAGTTATGTCGAAAAGCACGCGCCCGGGCGACGCGCCAAGGTCTCTTGCGGCGTCGAAAAGCGAATCGTCCATTCCCACGAGGCGGCTTTTGACCATCAGGAATATATACGGAATGCAAAACGTAGTATGCGCGAGGACGAGCGTCAAATTGCCAAATGGCAGATTGCAGGCGTAGAATATCGTCATAAGCGCCATGGCGAGGATTATTTCGGGAATCATAATCGGAAGCGTGACAAGCAGCTCCATCGCGGATTCAAGTCTGTTCGTCTTTCTGGTTATCATGGCTTTCTGCGCCATTCCCACGGCTCCCATTGTTCCAATCACCGTGCTTATCAAAACCGAATAAGCGGCGACCGTCAGGCTAACCCCAAGCGCGTCGCCATAGCCTCTGGTTCCCGCGAACAGCTGATTATACCACTCGGTCGTCCACCCGGTAAACCTTATTGGGTTTCTGTCAGGATTGTCGTTGAACGAGTATACGACGACCGTTATTATCGGCAGGTACATTATAAGAAGCACCACCGCCAGAAAGACTATCGATTTTCTTGAATGTCTTTTCATTCGCCCACCTGATTTAAAACATATTCATGTCGTTGCCGCCGCCCAGCTTGCGGTAGAGCATTATGACAAGTCCCGTTACCGTCAGAAGCAATATGCTCAAAGCCGCCGCGAAGGGCAGATCCCTGCTGTTTATGACCCTTTGTATAAGCCCTCCCGCGAGAAGGTTCTTGCTGCCGCCCAGTATATCGCTCAGGAAGAAAAGCCCCATCGACGGTATGAACACCAGTACGCATCCCGCCATAAGCCCCGGGATCGTCAGCGGAAGCGTCACGGTCAAAAAAGCCTTTGCCGGATTGGAGCCTAAATCCCTCGCGGCTTCGACGTAGGTAAAGTCGAGCCTGGAGACGGCGGTTGAGACCGGAAGTATCATAAAGGGTATAAGCGCGTAGACCATTCCCAACAAAACCGCGCCGTCCGTGTACATCATGCGAAGCGGGGAGGATATTATCCCCAGGTTCATGAGAAACGTGTTTACAGGCCCGTCGGCTATCAACAGTATCCTCCAGCCGTATATGCGGATGAGGGCGTTTGTCCAGAAAGGCACTATCACCAGAAGCATGACCACGCTTCTCGGCACAGGGTCAAGCCTTGCCATGAAGTAGCCGAAGGGATAGCCTATGAGTATGCATATTCCGGTCGTATAAAGCGCGAGTTCAAGAGAGTTGAGCATAACCCTCATATAGCTCGGATCAGCGAGCTTTGCGTAATTATCGAGCGTAAACTCGTTTATAACGCCTATATTCTCGCCCCTCGTCATAAAGCTGAGCCCTATGACGTATAAAAACGAGACCAGTATAAAGCATATCGACCAGATGTACATGGGAAGTCTGAGGAAAAATGAAAACCGCAAATCCCTCTGGTTTATCATGCTTCCTCGCTCCCCTCGTCGCACACGAGCGGCGCGTGGCGCACATCCCATCCCACATAGACTTCCTGACCCACCTCATAGGCGTCCATTTCCACGGTTTGCGACAATACGCTTATGATTATCTCGTCGTTGAGTTTGACCGACGTGCGCTGCAT
>JAUNBY010000329.1 GCA_030526935.1 Clostridia bacterium | reverse complement strand
GGCGTAATCGGTTTTTATGGGCGCGATCGTGAAAAGCCGCTCCAGGAGCGGGATGTAGAGGTATTTTTCTAAAATGCTCAGGTTACATAGACCCTCGTCTCAAAATGGCGCGAAAAAAAAGTTTTGATGGGAATTCTTTCTCTGATCCATAAATATAATTCGATCCCCGGGTCATTTGCGCTGACCCGGGGATCGCCGTAGGCATTCGTGAGAAAAGTACAATTAAAGCCCTGATTCTTCGCCGCCCTTATCGCCGCGAAGCTTTTCCTCGGCGGCCATTTCCTCGCGGCGGCGGCAAATGTATAAAAAGCCCAGTCCCATCACGGTGGAAATAAACCACAGCGATAACCCCGCCGCGATGCTGAAAAACATCAGCGCAAGTCCCGCGGCGTACAGCGCAATCGCCAGCGCCGTGACAACCCTCCTGACGCGCATTGAAACCGGAATATTCTTCATCTCTCGTTCACCTTGTCCTGCGTATAGTTCAAAAGTTCGCGAGCCTGTTCCTCGTAGCCGAACATGGCTATGTCATCCTTATAATATTCAACTGCCATTTTCGCGGTATCCCGGTCGTAGTAATCCATCCAGTTGCCCTTTCCCGTGGCGTTATAGCGGGCGAGCGGGGCGATGGAATACTTCCGGGCTATGTCGTCGAACGCCTCGGGCAATTGCTCGAAACGACCTACGTACTCTACGAGTTTTCGCCCCTTGCGATCCGTTATCAGGTAGCTCTGCGAAATAAAATGCCTGTCGGCGAGAAAAGCCGGTATCCTCACGACGCGCCTGACAAATCCCGGGAATCCCCTGTCCTTTTTGAGAAATCCGAACAGATACCTGTCGAAATAAAGCCTTTTCAAATCGTGCTGGCCTAAAAGCTTTTTGTCGTTTACGAACTTGCTCGCATAGCACGAAACGAGCCTTTCCAGTGGATTGCGCACGAAGGTAAAGCTGAAATAGCCCTTATAGTCGCGGGGATCTATGTTTTGAGATATAACGCCCCGCCCTCCGAGGCTGTGGTGTATCCTCAGGTAATTGGAGGCGTCTTTAAAGCCCGTCACGCTGGCCATTATGGACGAACAGGCGGACTTGTAGACAATCAGATATATGAGCTTTTTATCGTTGTCTACTATGTAGGAGCGCTGCGCGTAGGTTCCGCTTTGCAAAAACAGCTTTACGGCCCTCGCGGCGGCGCGCGCGGACTTCTTAACGCTCAATGGCATTCGTCCTCCCGTTATGATAAAATAAACGGCGCGCGTTTTGTTCCCGAAAACCTACTCGTCTTCGTCGTCTTCGCATTCAATATATTCGACGTCTTCTTCGTCGACTTCAACAAGCTCAACGAATCGCTCGAATACGCGTTCGATCACACCGTCCTCTATGTCGTTTACATAGCGGTCGCATCCGTCCTCGTCGTGCTCTACGCGCATTATGTAGACATCCTGCTCCATCTCGTCCATAGTCTCCATGTCGCCCAGAACGATGTAGTCGTCTTCTTCGTAGGTCACCGTGCCAAGCAGTTCGAATTCTACGGTTTCGCCATTTTCATCGGTTAGCTCGATGATGGTGCTTTCCTTATTTTCCATAATTACATATCCTCCGATTTATTCTCGCGCCAACCGCCCGAATCCAGAAAAGACTGTAAAATATAAACGGCGGCGATCTTGTCGATGTTTTTTTTGCGCTTAGCGCGGCTTAGCCCGCCCTCTATGAGCGTGCGCGCGGCTAATTTGCTGGTGAGTCTTTCATCGTAATATCTGATTTGCATTCCTGCGAGCCGTTCGGCAAACCCGCGAACCTTCCCGGCCTGATAGCCCTCGTCGCCGCTGAGGGACAAAGGCAGTCCCAACAGTATGCGGTCGGTTTCATATTGCCGCGCCAGATCTAAAACCTCCCGGGCGTCGTTTTCGGAGCCTTTGGTGAATATCGTCTTCACCGGCTGGGCGGTTATGCCCAACGGATCGCTCACGGCTACGCCAATGCGCCTCTCCCCTACGTCGAGGCAGATAACGCGTTTGATCATTTATCGTGCTCCTTCACGTAGAAGGCTACGAATTCCTCGATGATCTCGTCGCGCTCAAGCCTGCGGATGAGCGAGCGGGCGTTGTCGTAGCTTGTGATATACGTCGGGTCGCCGGATATGAGATATCCGACGATTTGCATTATCGGGTCGTGTCCCTTGGCCTTAAGAGCACGATAAACCGCCATTATTACGTCTTGCGCGGATTGAGGTTCATCCGCAATCCTCCTGTTATCGCCAAGCTTACCGGACACCGACAATCGCCTCCCTGCCTGCAACATATATCTTATGTCATTATACTACAGCCCGGCGTAATTAGCAACACTATAAAGAAAATATTACGAGATTACGAGAGGACGGGCGCCGACGGGCGCCACTGGGTGCTCATTGGTGATGCCCTTTCCTATTTGGTTTAGTTATCAATACAATTAAAAGGCGCGATTTCTCGCGCCCTCGTTTTGTACCATCAAGCTATCAATCGTTTCGGGATTTTAGCCCTTTGCTATACCCGGCTCCATATCCACCGCTTGCGCCGGCAACCAAAGATAATACAATAGTGAGAACCGTCTCCATCACATCAGGATTATCCTTCAAGGATAGTATTACAAACGCCATAAATACTAAGCCAATAACAACCAGCGCCAGTATAAACCACCTGCTATGCTTTCTGTCGGTATACTCGAATTCCGTCGCCTCACGATCGTTGTCAACGATCTTTTCCATAATTTCAGGTGTCATCTTGCGCATAACTTCTGTTTCCGGATTGTTGCGCTGCATCGTCATCGACATGCCCACAGTTTTTAAAATAACTCTTCTTTCTTCTTCAGGCAGATTGCTTAGCATGCCTTCAAATTCTGACGGCACGTCACTCGTTAACTCTGCTGAATTTGCAGTGTTGGCTGTATCCTCTTGCTGCTGCTTATTATTCTTCGGCTTATTGCCTTCTGGCGCCTTTTTATCGCCGCTTTGCATCATAAGCGCCTTCCTTCATGGATTTACGTATAACACGCATCATATCTCGCGCGACCTTTGTTGACATGCCGTTTGCTTTTTGCCTTATGCGGCAGGCAAACTCTATTTTTAACTCATACCTCTCAAGCGGAGTGAGCGAGCGTTCACAATCACGCTGTTCGTCTGTCTTGTCCCTTATTGCTGTCTGCATACGGACGCCTCCTCTCTTTCTCATCAGCACACCTCCCCTTATGGATAGTATGCCAATCCTGCTTCAATTTATATCGACACATATTCCGCGACATCGTTTCTCCATGTCCATCTATATTGTACCATATTGACCCATTATTTTCAATAGTTGTCTTCAATTGTTCATTTTTTCAATTCAATACATGACGTTCCCGACACAATTTGTCTTGCCAAGTCCTGTTTTAAATGTTATACTGAATCGTGGCCTTAAGCGGTCACAAAGGCCAAGCGCGCTGCGCTTCAAATGAAGGAAATGTGTATGTACATCATAAAAGACATCAGGTTCTCACCGGGCGCGGACATATCCGACCTTAAGTCCATCGCGGCGAAATACGCGCGCGTCAAAAAAGAGAATATAACCTTCGCCCGCATATCGAAAAAATCCATCGACGCCCGCGACAAGGGCGACGTCAAAATCGTCCTGT
>JAUNBY010000328.1 GCA_030526935.1 Clostridia bacterium | reverse complement strand
GTAAGGACGTATATAGATAAACTCTCGATTAAAACCCCTTCCCTCGAGCAACAGGTGAGATTCCTTTCCGGAGGCAATCAGCAAAAGGTCATACTCGCAAGATGGCTCGCGGCTAATCCAAAGCTTATAATACTTGACGAGCCGACGCGCGGCATCGACGTAGGTGCGAAGCAAGAAATTGAAAAGCTTATACTGTCGTTCGCAAACAGAGGAATCAGCGTCATATACATTACATCCGAAATCCCCGAATTGATTCGCAATTGCGACCGCGTCATAGTATTCAAAGACGGAATCTCCGTCGGGGAACTGGTAGGAAATGAGATATCCGAGGATAACATCATGGCGACTATCGCTCGTGATTACAAACGCGGGGGGAACGAAGCATGAATAAGAAAAGAATAATGGTTCTCAATTTTATTCAGACTAACGGCGCTATTATATTCTTTTGTGCGCTTGTCATTTTCAACTGCTTCTTTACGCGCAATTTCATGAGAAAGCAGACATTCTGGAATCTCGCCATACAAAGTTTTCCCACGCTGATGCTCGGCTTTGGAAGTACGCTGGTAATATCGACGGGACATATAAATATAGCGCTCGGCTCCATGATGAGCCTGGCGGCCGTACTGTTTGCCATGATGATACCATCCGGCTGCGACTTCTTTGTGGCGCTGCTCGTATGTATACTTATCTCGATAATCCCAAGTCTCATTTCCGGAGTTCTCATAGCAAAGTTTAAATTTCCCGCCATGATAGTCACGATGGCGTTTATGTATATTCTGCGCGGCATTTCCTCGGTATCCTGCGGCGGATTCGCGGTAACCTATAAAGTACCGTGGATACAGAATCTGACGATGATAAAGGTTGGCGGATACGTACCGCTGCAATTCATCGTAGTTCTCGTTATATTCGCCATATTATACTTTTTTGTGCAGAGGACGTCGCTGGGTATCAGGATGCAGGCGACGGGCGTAAACGCTGTCGCATCCGAGATTTCGGGAATAAACGTTCGCTGGGTCGTTATGGTAGGATTCATAATATGTACCGCGTTAGCCGCGTTTGCGGGCGTCGAACAGGCTATGATGGTTTCGATAGGCGATCCTTCTCTGGGATCCACGAATACCTTCGACGGAATATGTGCCGCCGTAATAGGCGGGACTCCCATGGGAGGAGGCCGGGCGAATCTGGTGGGAACGCTGTTCGCAGGATTGTTCCTGCAGCTTATTTCGATCATGTGTAATATGAACGGAGTTCATTACGCATACGCATATATAATAAAAGCCGGTCTGATATTCATCGCCTGCGCCGTCCAAGTTCTCGGTCAGAAAGATAATTGAGGAGGTTGAAATAATGGATAGCAAAAAAAAGACTCTTTCCAGACTGTTCAATAACGGCAATGGTATATCATCCTCCTTGATAGGCGTCGTTGCGGTTATTGTAATAGGTATGCTGGTCAACTATCAATCGTTTTTTACCATATCCAATTTCCTCAATGTCGGACAGCAGGCGGCGTCGAGGGGATTGATAGCATGCGGCATGTTCATGGTAATAGTATCCGGAACCATAGACTTGAGCGTAGCGAGCCTGTACGCCCTGTGCGGATATCTGTGTATGTATTTCAGTAATTACAATTTATTATTGGGATTGCTGGTTCCGTTTGGCTGCGCGGCGTTACACGGAATTATCACGGCAACGCTGATTCAAAAATGCCGCTTCCACACCTGGGTTGTCACCATAGCCATGCAGATGATGCTCAACGGAATACTCTATATTTGCACAAACGGATATACCTATGCGCCCGAGCGAGTAGACCCATTCCTCAGTTGGTTGGGAAACGCCTCGCTTTTCGGCGTCAGCAGCAGCTTGATATGCTTCATTCTCGTATACGTAGTATTTGCGATTCTGCTGAAAACGCGAGTGAGTTTCAGAGCGCTTTACTCGCTTGGAGGCAACAAAGAAGCGGCGGGAATGATGGGCATAAACCTGTACGCTACGCGCGTAAGGGCTCACGTTATATGTTCGTGCATGGCGTGCTTCTCCGGAATGCTGACCTGTTGCCGCTCCATGTCGGCGCTGCCTCAAATGGGAGCGGGCTATGAAATGTACGCTATTGCGAGTTGCGTGCTTGGAGGCGTATATATGTCCGGAGGACGCGGACATGTTTTCGGGGCTTTCATAGGCGCATGGCTGGTCTCGTTTATCAACAACGTCTTCAACATTCAGACGCTGTTCACGACTTACTGGTACCAGGTTATAGTAGGGCTTTTGGTTATTATAGTCATAACATCTCAATCCATGGAGCAGTTCAGGATATCGCTTGTGAAGGGGCGCAATCACGCGAAGCGCAAGGCGAAACTGCACAATATTGCGAGTTGATCGCCGCGTATAATTTCTAAAAGCTTTAAATATGGAAAGATTAATCATTTGAGGAGGATTGACATGAAACTACAGGCGGCTATAGATATGAAGACAATTGACGAAGCGCTAAAGCTTATGGAGAAGATACATCCTTATGTGGATATAGTTGAGGTTGGAACATTTCTCGGTCTGCTCGAAGGCTTCAGCGCGTTGACAAAGATGAAAGCGGCGTATCCGCATAAGGACGTGCTGTCGGATGCAAAAATCGTAGACGGCGGATACGGCATCGGCGGCGCGGCTTTTGACGCCGGCGCGGATATCGTGACTACAATCGGCCTCACAAATGACGAAACCCTGCGCGGTCTCGTCCGCGCGGCGCATGAACGCAATAAAAAGGCCATGGTCGACACCATAGGCGTACCGAATATACGCGAGCGGGTAGTGCAGCTCGATGAAATGGGTTTCGATTACATACTTTTACATACCGCTCACGATATGCTCGTCTGCGACAGTGCGCCCACCGAAGATGTCAAGGCGTGTAAGAAATTGGTAAAGCGCGCGTTGATTGGGATTTCCGGCGGTATTACAGTGGAGCAGATGCCCGAGATAGTGGCCTGCGATCCCGATTGGGTCGTCGTCGGCAGTGCGATCAACAAGTCCGACGATCCACTATCCGTCGTAAAGGCGCTAAGGTCATACATGCCCTGACATACCGCCGCCTCGTGATGACGACCGGCGGATGACCATCTGTCATGCAATGTTATCAACTTAGCGCTCACGGGGGAACCTCACCCGTCAGGGCTACGCCCTGCCACCAGGCGCTTCGTGCGGTCTGCGGCCTCCGGGGGAGAGGGATTCTGAAACGTCGTGCCGCTGGTAAATCCGGATTTATTGACAGTGCGCCGACAAACTTTGCCCTCTCCTCTGGAGAGGGTACCCGCCGCAACGGGCGGGTGAGGTCCCCCCGGTTGTCTGCAAGTCATGCGAAGCGCTGTGACGGAAGGGTTAACTTTCTTATTAAGTTGATGACATTGCCCTGTCAGGGGCCAGCTTTTTCTCGTTGTTTCCTGTACTCATTGGGCGTCATTCCGGCGTTCTTTTTGAACACCCGGTAAAAATACGTAGGCGTAATAAAACCAGCCTCCCTCGATACTTGTTCGACGCTTTTCATTGTATTGGTCAGTTCGCGCATAGCAAAATTCATGCGCTGCAACGTTATATAATTTACTACAGTCATACCTGTGCTTCGCGAAAAAACGGATGAAAAATAAGACGGCGTCAGGCAAAACT
>JAUNBY010000327.1 GCA_030526935.1 Clostridia bacterium | reverse complement strand
AAGATTGCTCGTTTGGCGGGGCAAGGTTAGCCGTTTGCGTAAAAGCGACTCAGGATTTACCCGGGCGACAACCCCGCGTCAACCGCGCCGCTCAAACCGCGCCGCGAAACACCCCATCCGCTAAATTCACAAAGACAAAGAGGGACATTATGCTTACGTCATACAGGAAATACACTCCCTACAAGTCCATAGCCCTGCCCCGCCGCAAGTGGCCCGAAAGACGGCTGGACAAAGCGCCCGACTGGTGCTCCGTCGACCTTCGCGACGGCAATCAGGCGCTCGTGGAGCCTATGAACGCCAGGGAAAAGCTCGAATTTTTCAAGGCCCTCGTTTCGATGGGTTTTAAACAGATAGAGATAGGCTTTCCGTCGTCGTCGCAGATAGAGTACGACTTCGCGCGCGAACTGATAAAGGGCGGGCACATACCCTCCGACGTTTACGTTCAGGTGCTCGCCCCGGCGCGTGAGCAGCTTATAAGGCGCACGTTCGAGGCGGTTGAGGGCGCCGAAAACGTCATAATGCACCTTTACAACAACACCTCGCCGTTTTTCCGGCAGATCGTCTACCACACCGACCTCGCCGGCGTTACGGATATGGCCGTGCGCGCGGCGCGCCTTATGGTGGAACTGGCGCGCGACCGCGACGGGAAAACGACCTTCGAATACTCGCCCGAGGGCTTTCAGGCAACGGAACCGAATAGCGCCGTGTACGTGTGCTCCAAGGTTCTCGACGCCTTTGACGCCACGGAGGAAAACAAACTCATACTCAACCTTCCCGCGACCGTCGAGAGCCTGCCGTCAAACGCCTTCGCCGACCTCGTGGAGTATTTCATACATCGGCTCGACGCCGGAAATCGCGCCGTCATATCGGTACACCCGCACAACGACCGCGGAACCGGCGTCGCGACCGCGGAGATGGCGCTATTGGCCGGAGCCACTCGCGTCGAGGGCACGCTTTTCGGAAACGGCGAGCGAACCGGAAACTGCGATTTGATAACGCTGGCCCTCAATCTATACACCCAGGGCGTCGATCCCAGGCTCGATTTCTCGTCGTTCAACGAGGTAAAGCGCCTCTACGAGCGGCTTACGCATATGCACATATCGCCAAGGCAGCCCTACGCGGGCGAACTCGTGTTCACGGCCTTCTCAGGCTCCCATCAGGACGCCATCAAGAAGGGCTTCGACTACCTTCGCGAGCACGACATGCCCATGTGGACGATGCCCTACCTGCCCATCGACCCGCGCGACCTTGGCGGAAGCTACGAGCCGATCATACGCATCAACTCCCAAAGCGGCAAGGGCGGCGTGGCCTACGTCATGCAGTCGCGTTTCGGCTACAATATACCCACTTCCATGCGCCCCGACTTCGGCCGCGTGATAAAGCGCGAGGCCGACCGCCTGGAGGCGGAACTCACCCCCGAACAGATACTGAGGCTGTTCCTGAGCGAATACTGCGACGTCGAAAGCCCCTACCGGCTGATCGCTCACGATATACTCGAACGCGGCGAGGCCGGGCATTCCGTCGTCCGCTTCACCGGAACCATAGCCTACCGCAACCGCGTATACTCGCTCGAGGGCGAGGGCAACGGCCCTATCGACGCCTTCTTCCAGGCCATGAGGGACGCCCATATAGACGGCTTCGAGTTCCGGGGCTACCACGAACACGCCATAGGCGAAGGCTCCAACGCCCGCGCCGTAGCCTATATAGAGCTTAAATACCGCGGCGAGAGCTACTTTGGCATAGGCATGGAGTCAAACGTCTCCATCGCCTCCATCAAGGGCGTCATAAGCGCCATAAACCGCGCTCTTCGCGAGGAAGACCAGAGGGGTTAGCGGGCGAAATTCTCTGTTGAGTGATAATAATAACGCGACTGGCAAAGGGAGCGCATTGCGCTCCCTTTTACACAGTCGCTCTTGCCCAATGCGGGATACGCCGCCCGTCAGCTTCCGAGCCTCGCCGCGAAGTCGGACATGATTTCCGGAATTTTGATGTTTTGCGGACATACGGCCTGACACGCGCCGCAGGCAAGGCACGCCGAGGGGCGCTTGTCCTCATCCAAGGAGCCGAGAGCCATGGGCGCGAGGAAGCCTCCGCCGGTGAAGCGATGCTCGTTGTAAAGCTCTATCAGCCACGGTATGTCAAGCCCCTGCGGACAGTGGCTCGTGCAGTAGTGACAGGCCGTGCAGGGGACGCCCGCTGCCGTTATCATGTTTTTGGCTACCTGCAAAACGGCGGCCTTTTCCTCGCCGTTGAGCGGGCTTTCCGTCTTGAAGATATCGATGTTTTCGACCAGCTGCTCCATGTTGGACATTCCGCTGAGCGTCACGCATACGCCCTGAACGCCCTGCAGGAACCTAAACGCCCACTCGACCGGCTTATCGCCCGGGCGGAGCTTTTCAAGCGCGGCCGCGTCCGCGTCGCCCAGCTTCGCGAGCTTGCCGCCGCGAACCGGCTCCATGACCCATATGGGAATGTTCCTCTCGTTGAGAAGCGCGACCTTGGCCTCGGCCTGCTGAAGCGTCCAATCGACGTAGTTGAGCTGTATCTGGCAAAACTCCATGTCTTTCCCGTAGGCGTCGAGGAAGCGCTTCATAACCTCGACGCTTCCGTGCGCCGAGAAACCCAGATGCCTGATTCTGCCCAGGCGCTTTTGCTTTAGGAGGTAGTCGTAAATGCCGTATTCCCGGTTGAGATACGCGTCGATATTCAATTCGCACACGTTGTGGAACAGGTAGAAATCAAAGTATTCCACGCGGCATTTTTTCAGCTGCTCCTCGAATATTTCCTCGACTTTGGGCATGTTGCTCAGGTCGTATCCGGGGAACTTCGTCGCGAGATAAAAGCTATCGCGCGGGTATTGCGACAGAATTTCGCCCATTATACTCTCCGACGTCCCGTCGTGATAGCCCCAGGCGGTGTCGTAGTAGTTTATGCCATTTTTCATGGCGTATGCTATCATCTCGCGGGTCGCGTCTTTATCCACATTGGAATCTCCGCCCGCCGTCGGCAGCCTCATTCCGCCGAATCCAAGCTGCGACAGTTTCAATCCCTGAAAATCTCTGTATACCATATTATCCTCTCCTTCATTCGCGTTTAAGGCCTTCCTCGCACCTGAGCATGTGTTCCTCATAGCCGTCAAGCTTCCAGTCGAGCCTTTCCAGTACCGCGTTCATCTGCTCTATGCGCTCGACTATCTGCCGCCTTTGCTCGATAAGAAGCGCCTTTCTTTTGGGTATGGTCTCGGGGCCGCGGCGGAACAGTTCGACGTATTCTATGAGCGTTTGCACGGATACCCCCGCGCTTCTCATGCATTTGATGTACTCGACCCAGCGGCAATCGTCCTCGTCATAATCGCGTATGCCGCCCGGCGTGCGCTTTATAACGGGCAATAGCCCCGCGCGCTCGTAATAGCGCAGAGTGTCGGCGGAAAGGCCGTATTTCTCGCTCACCTCGGCAATGGTCATTATTTCGCCTCCCGCTGTTTTTAATCGACGCGATACTAATCGATATAGTACACCTTGAAGCAGGCTCCAAGTCAAGGGCTCGAAGGGCGCGCGGGTAAAAATAACATTAGCCGCACGCGCGACCGCGTCTCGAACAATATAGTTTAAATCTATATAACGAACGCAATTCACGAATCTTTTCTTTCATA
>JAUNBY010000326.1 GCA_030526935.1 Clostridia bacterium | reverse complement strand
TGTCATGGGGTATAATGTAATAGATAGCAAGATATGCAGAGCTTCATTTGCTGCCCTGCATATATTTTTTGAGAGGGACTTATCATTTTACTTAACAAGGTGGAGGGCTATGAGTATACCGGAAGCGATTAAGCAATTGAGGCGCGAGTTGGGAATCACCCAGGAAGAGCTTGGAAAGATTTGTGGAACGAGTCCGATTACTGTAAGCCGGTGGGAGAACGGGGTGTCCATTCCGGGAAAGAAGTCCGCGGAACAGATAATGGCGCTTGCCGACGACAGCGCGGCTTCGGAATCATGCAAGGAGTATCTGCAAAGGGTATTTCAGATTTCAAGAAGGAAAGTGAAAGGCGCGTCGGCATCGGGCTTTCCGGCATTGGATATGGAAGTGCTCAACCAGGTCGTGGATCACGGCGTAGACGTTATATATATCGTGGACTATGAAACGCATGTGATACTCTATGCAAATATCGAGGCTGAGAGGGTATCGGGAAAAAGCATCTATGAAGCGGATGACCGCAGGTGCTTTCGGTTTTTCCTGAATAAAAACCGCCCTTGCGACATCTGTATGCTTAACAGGGGATGGACGGATAAGAGGATAGAAGACGTACTTGTCAGCAAGGCGTACGGTTTAAAATACCGCATGAGACAAAAGGGCATTTTGTGGCAGGGCAGGAAATATGTAGTGATTTACCTTCAGAACATCACGGAAGTCCTGAAGCTTGAACAGGATACGAAAGATATGGCGGAAACCTGAAAAACAGAAGCCGGGGATTAGAGTTTCTGTGATATAGGAGAACAGTATGGATAAATGTTTAAGGGATTTTACGGAGGAGTCGCCGGACGCCATTTTAGAACTGTATCAGGATTTAATCAATCTATCGAAAAACGGCGTGGTGGTCTCCGACTGCGAAACAAATGAAATCTACTTCGCGAATCAGACCGCCAACGCTTTTCTGACTGAAATCGGAACGCGGCTGTTTGACGACAACCCTTCATCCGGGCCAATCAGGATAAAGAACGATTACTATCAGGTTCACACATATCCTATCGACTGGATGGGACGCCGCTCTATCGCGAAATTGCTGGTGAATATTTCCGAAGAAGTCGCGTTGCGCAAACAGCTTACCTCCGATGAGGAACGCTATCGGACGATGGTGGAACTGAGTCATATCGCCTTTATCGACTATGATACGAGAAAAGGCACGGTGTATTTTAACGATCTGTTTAAGCCATATGATGTATTGGGCGAGAATTTCAGTGATTTCTTTGACGGCCATAAGTGTTTTTCGACGATCCACCCGGATGATAAAGAGAAGCTGCAGTCTTTTTTCAGAGAAATCGAGGCGACAGGTATGGGGACGGCGGATCCCATACGCCTAAAACTGCTTGACGGTTCATACAGATGGTCGGAAATGCACGGAATCGATATGCTTGACGCCGCGGGAAATATCATCCGAAAAATCTGCTTTATTCAGGATGTCGACGATGTGGTCAGGCAGTATTTGGAGCTGAAAGCGCAATATGACTTTGAAATCGAAAAGCAAAACGACCTCGAGGGAAACGTCGTCGAAAAAATCCTGATAGATCTGACGGACAATAAAGTGATTCACGCGACAAGATCCATGGGCAATCAAGGCGGCGACATAATCGGATTGACGGTAGAACAGCTGTTGGAATTGCGGCTGTCTCACACGCGGGATAAAACCGAGCGGGCGGCATTAAGGCGGTTTATGGATCGCGAAGCATTGCTTCGGGCATACCATCGCATGGAACATCCGGAACTGGAAATGAAAGCGGCGTTGCCGGGAGGCATAGGGAAAACGTATTTCAGCACCGGCGTTCAGGAAGTCAAAAATCCTGAAAACGACCATATTATCGCAGTCCTCGTGACGAAGAACGTCGATAAAGAGAGGACGGAAGAACTGCTGATGCGCCGTCTGCTGCAGACCAACTATGCCGGTGTGCTCCTCGTCCACGCGCAAACCGGCAAAATCAAGATGGGGTATTCCGGGAAAAGCGAACGCTTCGTAATGGATTACGGGAAGACCTACGATGAACTTATTCGGGAGATAATCCGCCAAGTCGTCCTTCCTGAGAGCCGGGAAGCGGTTTTGCTGGAAACGAGCCTCGCGTCTATCCGAGAAAATCTGGCAAGCGCCAGTCGCTGCTCCGGTCGAATGA
This sequence comes from Clostridia bacterium, assembly GCA_030526935.1. Lineage (GTDB taxonomy): Bacteria > Bacillota > Clostridia > Christensenellales > Aristaeellaceae > JAUNBY01. The sequence goes on along the minus strand of JAUNBY010000326.1, from coordinate 1,478 downwards.
CGATAATGCAGGATGGGGAGCAAACCTTTTCCGTATGGACGGCCGCGTATTTTGACGAGGAACGTGAATTCATCCTTTTTACCTCCGCGGACGTGACGAATGTGCACAGAAAAGACCTTGAAAACAACATGAAACTCGCGCAAGCATTGAAAAACGCGGAAGTGGCGTCGAAGGCGAAAAGCACGTTCCTTGCCCGCATGAGCCATGAAATCCGCACGCCGATAACGACGGTTTCGGGGATACTTGAATTGATTCGCGAGGACTGCATCAAAAAAAGGCTGGATAAAGAAACGCTTTTGAAAAGAACCGATATGGCGTCCGCGGCCAATCAGTATCTGCTTACGCTCATCAACGACATTCTCGACTTCTCTAAGATGGAGAATAACGCCCTGACAATCACAACCGCTCCCGTCCATCTGGAAAGCCTCGCCGCGCCGGTTTATGCCATGGCGATACCGTTGGCTGAAAAAAAGAATATTCACTTTATCCGGGAACGAAAAACTCATATCGGCGAATGCTTCAAGATGGATGCCGTTCGCGTGGCGCAGGTTCTGATGAATCTGCTGAACAATGCCATCAAATTTACGCCGGAAGGCGGAACCGTAAAATTCACGGGCGAAATTGAAAAAGTCGAGGGCAATACAGCTACCGCAAAATTCGTTGTCAGCGATACGGGCGTTGGCATATCCAGCGAATTCATGGCGGATGTATTCGAGCCGTTTAAGCAGGAGTACGCCGGCAGCAAGAGCAAATACGGCGGCACAGGACTTGGACTGAGCATTTCCCGGGGCCTCGCCAGGCTCATGGGCGGAGATATCACGGTGGAAAGCGAAAAAGGTAAAGGAGCGACATTTGTTGCCACAATGCGCTGGGAAATCGCCGAAGAGCGGAATAAAGAAATCTCTTTTGGCGATGCTGATATGCGCATGGATGGCATAAACATTCTGCTGTGCGAGGACAATCAGATCAACCGGATGATCGCCGACAAGCTGCTTACCAATCAGGGATGCGCGGTCATAACCGCAAATAACGGCAGGGAAGGCCTGGAGCTTTTTGCCAACAGCGGAATCGGCGCCATCGATTGCGTTCTGATGGACATACGAATGCCCCTTATGGACGGATTGGAGGCAGCGCGGGCAATACGAAGCCTGGACAGGACAGACGCCAAAACGGTGCCGATTATCGCGATGAGCGCAAACGCTTACGATGAGGACAAGCATCTCTCCATCGCCTCCGGAATGAACGAACATCTGTCAAAGCCCGTTGATCCGAAGGTATTGTATCATACCATCCTCAAATACATGGCAGACAAAGGATGACAGGGCGCGGACAATAAAGTATGACAGGAATGACATTTACGATCGAAACAAAGCGTTCTTATGCTTTCCTGATTGCCTTATACTTTTTTGCTAAGTCAGACGTTTGGCGACCACCTTGCATTCCTTATCGCAAAACGCCATTCCATAAACCCAAATATC
>JAUNBY010000325.1:2517-3663 GCA_030526935.1 Clostridia bacterium | reverse complement strand
TTTATTTGCAGGTATATATCCTGCTTGGCGCCGACATCCACGCCCTTGGTGGGTTCGTCGAAAACGAGGACTTTGCTGTTTGTGTGAAGCCATCTCGCGATGAGGACTTTTTGCTGATTGCCGCCGCTTAACCTGTTCACGCGCTGGCGGTGACCGGCGATCTTGATATCCAGTTTCTTCACGTATTCGTCGCAGGTTTTGACGAGTGTATTATCGCTTATGACGCCGGCTCCCGAGACGCTCGCCTTATAATTCGAAACCATTATGTTGTTCTTTATGTCCATCGTTGGCAGAATGCCGGAAAGCTTTCTGTCTTCGCTGACAAAGCCGAGACCTTTTTGGATCGCGTTATAAGGTCGCGTGGGAATGCCTGAAACCCCGTCGATGACAACTTCACCCGATTCGATTTTGTCGGCGCCAAATATCGCCATGAGAAGTTCGCTTCGCCCTGCGCCTTTAAGCCCGAAAAATCCGAAAACCTCGCCTTTGTGAACGTCGAAACTTACGTCGGTGAATTTTCCGGGACATGAGATATTCCTGACCTCCATCGCCATGGGAAGCGCGTTGATGTCGCTGAGAGGGCGATGCTCGCGTTGAAAGAACTGCTTGCTTCCGACCATGAGCTTGATCAGATCTATTCGCTGAACTTCATTGGCGAAGACCTCACCAACCTTGCTCCCGTCTCTCATGACGATCATTTTGTCTGAAACCCTTATGATTTCTTCCAGTTTATGCGAAATAAAGATTATCGACGTACCCCTGTCGCGAAGTTCCATCATCCGCTTGAGCAGAGATTCGGCTTCGACCAGCGTCAAGGCTGTGGTCGGTTCGTCAAGTATCAATACCCGGGGATCGCTCACAAGACATCTTGCGATTTCGATGAGCTGCTGGTTTGCGACGCTCAGGCGCCCGACCTTCTTATCAAGGTCAAAGTCGAGATTCATGGTCTCCAGGGCGCGCTTCGCGTATTCCCTGTTGGCGCCCTTGTTGAATATCCTGATGGGGCCTTTGATTTGCTCCCTGCCAAGAACGATATTGTCTGTCACTGAAAGAGTAGGGATAAGGCTTAATTCCTGTTGAACCATAGCGATGCGCTGCTTTCGCGCGACTATGGGGTTTGTTATTACAACCTTCTTGCCGTCGATG
>JAUNBY010000325.1:0-2507 GCA_030526935.1 Clostridia bacterium | reverse complement strand
GGTTGTATTCCGCCGGACAGTATTTTCATCATCGTCGATTTTCCGGCGCCGTTTTCTCCGACCAATCCGATGATCTGCCCCTGTTCAAGGGTAAGATCTACGTCTTTAAGCACGGTAACGCCCGAGTAAGATTTTCTGATCTTACGCATTTCCAATACGGGGCTTGTCATGGCTTCGTCACTCCTCCGGCACAATTATGGCTTTGAGGATAAGTTCACTGCTGATTTGCTGGAATGCCTCGTTGATATCGCTCAGGGCGAATGTCTTCTTTGTGAAGGGAGAAACGTCGAGTTTTCCCTCGCTAATCATATTAAGAACCATTCGGTTTTGCGCGACTGTAGACGCGTGACATCCGAAGACGCCTACTTCTTTATAATGAATGATATTGCTGTCTATAAAGCCCGCGCTCTCGGTAGGAAGTCCACCGAACAGGCTCACGCGACCGGCTTTGGCGATTATGCTCATCGCGTTTACCTGCGCGGCGCCGACGGAGCAGGCGACTATCGCTACATCTACGCCCTGTGAATCCGTGTTGTCCATGACGATTTTGTGAAAATCTTCTTTAGCCGAGTTGATTGTTATCAATTCGGGATGAATCTCGCGAGCCGTGTTGATTCTGGTTTCGTTGACCTCGATGAGAAAAACCTTGGAGGCGCCTTTTCGGAAAGCCAGTTCCGCGTGCATTGTGCCTATGAAGCCTGATCCGAATATGGCTACGGTATCGCCCTTGGATATGTGCAGGTATTCCTGCGCGTTATATACGCACGCTATGGGTTCGGCCAACACCGCTTCTATCGGCTTGAGATTGTCGGGTATCAGAGTTACGTGATCCGCTTCGAAAGCTTCAGCGGGGATCTCCATGTACTGCGCAAAGGTTCCGTCAAAGTCGAAGCCTATCGTCCTTAGATTGTCGCACAGGTTGGTTTTTCCCTTTTTACAGGATTTGCAATGTCCGCAACCTATAGCCGGAGCGACCTGAACGCAATCGCCCAACTTGAAATTCTTTATGTTATCGCCGATTTCGACAATCGTACCCACGGCTTCGTGTCCGATAATGCGCGGTAATCCCTTGATTTTTGACGAACCAAAACGGAACGTTCTCAAATCCGTACCGCAGATAGACGTGGCGTTTACTTTGATTACGGCGCTGTCTGCGCGCGCCCTGGGTGCGTCCACTTCACGCAGGGCGAGATTGCCGGGTCCGTCATAGATGAAAGCTAACATTTTTACCTCCGCATTTGTAATCTATATCACACCATTATGATAAATCATGGCGGTCAAACTGTCAACAGTCAATCTAAATGAAATATTCGCTCAATAATTGTAAGTAATGCTACAATTTTTATATGACGGCATAAGAAGATCACAAAATAACCATACATTCCGGTGGATTCATAGCCTAAATCGTTCGAACCGGGTCGATCATTCGAGAAAATCTTACATTATATGGAGAGACAATGAAAGCCGAGGCTGAAAGATTCGAGGTATGCCGGCATCGATGTATTTTAATATCATAAAACTCAAATACTCAGGATGATGTTTGATCAATGGGATATTATTAACACATATGTCACAAAACGCATGTTGACGAAGTTCGCTAATGAGTGTAAAATATGATTATAATAACATAATTTTGGAGGGCATATGTCACATTCACCGAAACTTTTTCTCGCGATGGACAATTGCTTTGCGATCAAGCGTTGGATCACACCCGATCAGTGGTTTCCGCTCATAAAAGAAATGGGTGCGAAAAGCATCGAGGCCAGCACGGACAATGAGGTTGATCCCCTTTTCCTTCCTTCTTCCTATCTGGATGATTGGGTGGCGCGGGTAAAAGCCCTCGAAATAGAACACGATATGCGCGTGCGTTCCTTTTTCACGGGATATCAGACATATAGAACGGCCGGACTGGCGCATCCTGACGAGCGGGTAAGAACAAAGCTGATTGAGGACTGGTTTAAACCCTTGATATGCAAAGCGGGACAATTGGGAGCCGACATCGGATTTTCATTTCACGCCGTGTGCGAGGAAGAACTGAATTCGCCGGAGAAATACGCTTTAGCAATACGTCGCTCCAACGAATGCTTTGCGCATCTTGCGCAATTTGCCTGGGATCACAATCAGGTGAGCCTTTGCTGCGAACAGATGTACGCTCCGTATCAGCCGCCTTTCACTATCGAAATGGCGCGACGGATGCTAAAGGAGATATATGATATCGCCGGAAAGCCTTTCTACATTGCGAACGACGTGGGACATATGGTCGGGCAGAGGAGATACCGCATGCCCACGGAGCAGACCATAGCTCTGGCGATCGAACAGGTTCGGGAGAAGGGCTGCACAAATGACGTTTGGCTCGGCCCTGACAGTATGTATAAAAAGGTGTACGAGCAGGCGAGACAGCCATATAATACGGACGCCGCGTTCATTCGGGACGCAATCGACCTGTTGCGCGCGGATTACCGTTATATGTTCTCATTTGACGAGAAGGACAGCGATCCTTATCAGTG
>JAUNBY010000324.1:448-3669 GCA_030526935.1 Clostridia bacterium | reverse complement strand
CGCCTCTATGCCCCGGTCTGACAATACCCGCAAATTCCTCACTTCTATGACGGATTCTCCCGCCTCGGAGTTATGCTCTATGGCGGAAAGGAGCATTTCGCGCCCCACCATCATGGACGCGAGAGTTCTCTCGTCAACCTTTTCCGTGTCGACGACGCCTACGAGCTTTCCCGCGCGCATGACGCCCACTCTGTCGGAGATCTCCATGACCTCGTACAGCTTATGGGTTATGATTATCACGGTCATGCCCTTTTCCCTGACCATGCGCCGCAGAACCGCGAAAAGCTCGCTGGTCTCGTGAGGCGTCAAAACCGCCGTCGGCTCGTCGAGTATCAGTATATCCGCGCCCCTGAACAGGGTTTTGAGAATTTCGACGCGCTGTTCAAGCCCTATCGACAGCTCCTCTACCCTGGCTTCCGGATCGATTTCAAGGCCGTACTCGTCGGTCAACCGCCTGACAATCTCGACCGACTCCTTAAAATCGTAAAAGACTTTACGCTTTACCGGCTCTCTCGCGAGGACTATGTTCTGAGCGACGGTGAACGAAGGCACGAGTTTAAAATGCTGATGAACCATGCCCACGCCAAGCGATATGGCAGTCGAGGGGCTGTTCTTGCCAACCGCGGTTCCCTTGATGAAAAGTTCGCCCGACGTCGGCTGATTCAGTCCGTACAATATGTTCATGAGCGTCGATTTGCCCGCCCCGTTCTCGCCTACAAGAGCGAATATCTCGCCTTTGTTTACGCGCAGCGAAACGTCGTCGTTCGCCAGAACGCCCGGGAACTGCATCGATATATGCTTGAATTCTACGATTGCTTCGTTCACGCGCATACCTCGATTCTTTATTATTGTTTGCGCATCTGTCTTACTATCCCGGGAACGCGTCGCGCCCCCGGGATAGCAAGAGTAATATTTACCGTTCAGGTTTAAAGCTTTCCATAGGCTATCAGAACACGGACGGCACCTCTATGGCTCCGGAGATTATATCGGCCTTTATAGCCGCGACCTCGGCCTTTAATTCGTCCGATACCTGCTGGGTCATGGTCTCGTCGCCATATCCCACGTCTATGAAGCCCGTAGCCATATCGGCCGACCATATGGTTCCGCCCTCGAACACGCCATCGTCAATGTAATTCGACACCGCCGTCACAATCGAGGTGTTGACCATTTTAATCATCGAGCAGATTATGACGTCGGGGTTGATGTATTTCTGGTCGGAATCGACGCCTATCGCGAGATTGCCGGTTTCACTGGCCGCCTCGAAAACGCCCTCGCCGGTCTTGCTCGCGATCTGGAATACTATGTCGCAGCCCAAATCGTAAAGGGCGAGCGCGCACTCCTTGCCCTTGGCGGGATCGTCGTAGGTTCCGGCGTACTGCCTGAGGCACTCGATTTCGGGGTTAGCCAGCTTTGCGCCCGCCTCGTAGCCTACGATAAAGTCGTTAATGGTATCCGAGTCCTCGCCGCCCACGGCTCCGACCTTGCCGGTCTGACTGAGTTTTCCGGCTATGTATCCGACCAGGAAAGAGCCCTCGTTCTGGGCGTAGGTGATGCTTAGGAGATTGTCTCCGACTCCGTCCAAGCCGTTGTCTATGAAGATGAACTTCGTGTCGGGAAGCTGAGGCACGTATTCGGTGAGCGCGTCCCAGAACTCCCAGCCGACGGCTATGACTATATCGTTTGATTCCGCGGCGCTTATGAGGTTTGACGTGAACATCGACGCATCGTTCTTGCACTCGATGACGGTGCCCTGAACGTTGTCATACTTGGCGGTAAGCTGGGCTATGCCGTCGTTGGCCGAGTCGTAGAACGAACGGTCGCCCAGGGAACCGGACAGAACCGCCGCTACCCTGAGGGGCTGCGATTCCGCGAAGGCCGCCGCGGACAGCGCAAAAACCAGCGCTATGACGATTGCGAATACTCTTTTCATGATTAACCCTCCTGTCAATTGCTGAGTTTAATTATATAACAAAGTACGGCTTTTTGCAATAACTTTTTATAATTGTACAAATATCTATACGATGCTTCTCCTGTACTGCGTTATGTTAAGCACCATGGAAATCAAAATCAAGTATCACACCGATCTGCCCGAACTCTGCCCCGTGGCGGGCAAATCCGACTGGCTCGACCTCCGGGCGTCAGAAACTATCACAATGGAGAAGGGAGAGTTTCGTCTCATCCCTCTGGGGGTATCGATGAAGCTCCCCGACGGCTATGAGGCACACATCGTCCCGCGCAGTTCAACCTTCAAGCAGTGGGGAGTTTTGCAAACAAATTCGCAGGGCGTGATCGATTCATCCTTCTGTGGCGACGACGACATGTGGCGCTTCCCCGCTCTGGCCACGCGCGATACCGTCATCGAAAAAGGCGACCGCATCTGCCAGTTCCGCATCATGAAAAAGATGGAACCCGTCACGTTTTCAGTGGTAGATCACCTCGACGGCGAAAATCGCGGCGGTTTCGGCAGCACGGGAACCAAATGACAGCCAATAACCCCACGCTTTCGCCGCAGATTTAACATATTTTTCTGTTACGTCTATTGACATCCACGTAATTGTATGGGATAATAACTTTGTGATAACATACATGTCGAATCTCATGGCATGTGATCGACTTAATGTATAGAAAGGTGGAAGGATATGAGTCTTAAGAGTCGTCTTACCTCGCTCATCCTCGCTTCTTTATTAAGCATATCTCTGGTTGCGTGTGGGGTATCGGAATCCCTCTTGCCCGACGACGGAGACATTGTAGCCATTTATCGCACGGCTGTTTTGACCATCAATCAAGTCCGAGAAATAAGCACTTCTCCCCGCATGACTTATGAACAATACAAAACCCTCACAGATTTGAACGCGGATTACGCTAAAGCAATTGAGTATTCGCATGGAGAATTTGTCTTAAACTATGCCAAGAGCGAAGAAATAACCCAGAATATGTTAGACGACGTTGAAGAAAAGGTAGACCGCGAAACCGAACTCATACGGACAAACGAACGCTACCAAGCGCTTGTTGGTCGTGGAGACGAGCTATCCGAATCGGAATTGGCGGAACTGAATGCCTTTAACGCTCAAATAATGGGTTATGGAGTGCTTGTCAACGACCTGCACAACATGGTTTCACCCTATGAGATATTCAAAGCAGCGGTTTCCTATGTTCCGCAAAAGGGCTATACTGAAAAGTACGGGCTTGCACTGACAGCCCTCCAAATCGTTGAGGACGTA
>JAUNBY010000324.1:0-413 GCA_030526935.1 Clostridia bacterium | reverse complement strand
CGACAAAAGATACAAACTTGCACTAGAATTGATCTTCCCGATAGGCATCGAAGACAATGAGGAGGAATTTAAGAAAGAGAGAGAAAAACTGAGTAAATATCTATCCGAAGATCAGCGTGGGGTATTCAGTTTTTACAGGTGGTCAAAGCGTGTGGAAAATGGTGAGGTGGTGCCTACTATTGAGGGAGCGAGTACTGCCGAGATATTTGGCCTTCAGAAAAATGTAGAGAAGGCTTTATTACAACAACTCGCGCTCTACTATGAGGACGATTTTGAGTGGCCAGAGAACGAACGCTAACTGATTCATCAAACTGGCAACCTCCATCAAGTCGAGCGAGACACAATCCGAACTAGAAACCACCGTACAGAAATCAAATAACACACCAAAAAACAACACCGCCGAGCTAAATGCC
>JAUNBY010000323.1 GCA_030526935.1 Clostridia bacterium | reverse complement strand
GAACGGCCATACTCATTGACGAGGATTGCTATGTCATAAGGATCGCTAGGGACATCCCGTCGATAAACGTTCCGGTGATAACGGGCGTAAACGTCGTCACATTCACGACGGGAAGCAGGCTTGGCGCGTCAAAAACCAGACAGATAGAAGATATTTCCAATATACTGACGGCGCTTATTGACTGGGGAGTTCTGGAAACATTCAGCGAAGTAAATCTTTCGCAGTTTGACGACGTTTATTTAGTGACCCGCGGAGGAATGATAGTGGTGTTGGGAGATACGTCGGGACTTGACGACAAGATTATGTGGACGAAAAACGTCCTTGACGAGCTCGCGGCAAGCGGCGTCAGCAAAGGCGAGATAGACGTCAGCAGCGGAAAGATGGCGGTGTACTCGCCCGAAAGCTGAAATCAGGTCGATTTGTTGAACTAAATGTCATAATTCGTCGTCTAATGACTATGTTTAACATGTTTTAACATTCGCAGTACGATAAAACACTTTTATTCTGCTTGCGAAGCATATATAATAAATACTGTATGGGTAGGTTTGTAACATGAAAGACAAGGCAGGCGATGAACATATATGAAGAACATAGCCGCGGCCATTGATTTTGGCACTTCCAAAATCGTTACTCTTATCGCCCAGAGCGGCGGCTTTAACCGCTGCGACATGATAGGAGCCGGAAATGTGCCATATGACGGTTACATGAACGGAGATTGGAATTCGCCTGGAAAATTAAGGGAAGCCGTGCGCAATTCTATAAACGCGGCGGAGCTGGACGGAAAGACCAAATTAAAGGAAATGTACGTCGGCGTTCCGTGCGAGTATATAAGGCTCATGTCCGGGGAGGGCTTCGCAAGAGTCGCGTCGGCGGACGGGCGCGTGTCCGACGAAGACGTGGCGAACGTGCAGGATGACGCGGCGGACAAGCTCAATCTCATCGGACACACGGGCGTTGTGATACACAGGAGCTGCTCCTGGTTCAGCGTCGACGGCGGGAAGAAGACCATGTCCCCCGTGGGCCTCAAGGGGCGCGAGATAAGAGCCGGCGTTTCGTTCATGCTCGCCGATCCCGCGTTTATCGAGGATACGACGAGGCTTCTTCTCGAGATGGGAATAGGCGTGTTGGGATTTTTATCGCCGTCAATGGGCGAGAGCATGCTTCTTTTATCCCTGGAGGATCGCGACCGCGTGGCGGTTTTGATCGATATTGGGTATCTGAACAGCGAGTTTTCCGTGATCGAGGGCGACGCGATGGTATATCACGCGGTTTTGCCCATGGGCGGAGGACATATAGCGGCGGATCTGGCGAGCGAGCTTCAAATACCCATGCGCTGCGCGGAACAGATAAAGCGCGAGTATATATTCATGCCGGACGAGTTTGATCAGGTATCGGATCCCGAGGTCACCGACGAGTCAGGAAGGCGGCTTACGTTCCCGCGCTCCTTCGTCAAATCGACGATAGAGGCGAGCGTGGACGAATTGGCTGAAATGATAACTCTGGCCATAAACGACTGCGAGAGCAGGTTGACCGCGAGAAGTCAGGTGTTTATAACCGGAGGCGGAATAGCGATGATGCGAGGCGGCAGGGAATACCTGTCCGGAAAGCTCGGGCGTCCCGTCAAGGTTTCGATGGCGAAAGCCGCCAAGCTTAACAGCCCCGTATTCGCCAGTTCGCTTGGCCTTATAGATTTAGTGTTTGACTCCATTGAACAGCGCACAGCGCAAGAGGATTCCCTGCCGGGTCGTCTTGCGGGAGGTCTGCGGGGACTGTTCGGCAAAAAATCTTAAATAAATTGCGAGGGGGATGCCTTGTGCTGGAATTTGAAGTTGAGAATACCAATACCGATTTTGCGTCAATCAAGGTCGTAGGAGTAGGCGGCGCGGGAACAAACGCGGTCAACCGCATGCTCGACGCGGGCCTTAAAGGTGTTGAGTTTATCGCAGTCAACACCGATAAACAGGCGCTTGCGCTTAGCAAGGCGCCCAATAAAATACATATAGGCGAAAAGGCGACCAAGGGACTGGGCGCGGGCGCTAAGCCTCAGATAGGTCAGCAGGCCGCAGAGGAGAGCCGCGAGGAAATATCAAAGGCCGTAAAAGGCTCCGACCTCGTATTCGTCACCTGCGGAATGGGAGGCGGAACCGGAACCGGAGCCGCGCCCGTAATCGCAGAAATAGCCAGGTCGATGGGAATACTCACCATAGGCGTCGTAACAAAGCCGTTCATGTTCGAGGGCAAGCAGCGCATGAAAAACGCCGAGTATGGCATAGAACAGCTGAAGGTCAACGTCGATACGCTGGTTGTCGTTCCCAACGACAGGCTGTTGCAGGTCGTGACAAAGGGAACCGTCCTCGACGACGCGTTCAGAATCGCCGACGATACCCTCAGACAGGGTATTCAGGGCATATCCGATCTCATCGCGGTGCCGTCGCTCATAAACCTCGACTTTGCCGACGTTCGCTCGGTGATGGAATCCAGAGGACTGGCCCACATGGGAATAGGCGTGGGCAAGGGCGAAAACCGCATGATAGACGCCGCGAAGCAGGCCATATCAAGCCCGATGCTCGAAACCTCCATAGACGGAGCGAGAGCCGTGCTCATAAACATCACTGGAGGAAGCGATACCTCCATTATCGACATAAACGACGCGGCACAGCTCATCACGCAGTCGGCGGATCCGGAGGCCAATATCATATTCGGCGCGGGCATAGACGACTCGCTCAAGGACGAGGTGCACATAACCGTCATAGCCACGGGCTTTGAAAAGACGCCCTTCATAGAGGAAGAGAAAAAGGAAGCTCCCGTTAAGGAAGCGAGATCCCAACGACCCGAAAGGGAGCCGGAACCCGTCGAACGCGAGCGGACGAGATTCCAGTACGACGCGGCGGACGTCTCCCCAATATTTGGAGGCGATCGCCCGCAGCGCCGCAGCTATCTTGACGATCAGGGCGGATTCTCCTTCAGAAGCATACAGCCCGAATATCAGCCGGAACAGACGCCGCCTCCCGCTCCCGAGCAGCCCCGCCGCAGGGTATACGAGGATACGGACTTCGAGGAGGAGCGCAGCCAGCCCCGTCGCGGCTTCTCGCCGGATGTCCCGAGCTTCCTCAAGCGCAGATAGAACGGGCGTTTGTTGAGAAGAATATAAAGATACGAATTATCCGCTTTCAAGCGCTTTTGAAAGCGGATAATTTTAAATAACGCGCTGCGCGCTGCGCCTGCGCGCATAGCCTGCGCAAGGCGAAAACGCTTCATAAGTAGAATCGATGGAGGTAAGCATGAAGATAAGAGAATACGTGCAAGGCGATTTACAGGGTATGATTGAGATATGGAATGAGGTCGTGGAAGACGGTATTGCTTTTCCACAGGAAGAACTTCTCGACATTCGGACGGGATCGGATTTCTTTTCGTCCCAAACATATTGCGGTGTCGCCGTGGATGAAACGCAGAGGGTATATGGACTATACATACTTCATCCTAACAATGTGGGAAGATGCGGCCATATCTGCAACGCAAGCTACGCTGTGAGCAAAAAATCAAGAGGTTTGCACATTGGAGAGATGCTGGTCAGGGATTCTCTTGAGCGGGGAAAAGAATGCGGATTCGGGATTCTGCAATTCAACGCGGTGGTGGCAACGAATGTTCAGGCGCGACATTTATAGGAACGACTCGGTTTTGTGCAGCTTGGCACGATAA
>JAUNBY010000322.1 GCA_030526935.1 Clostridia bacterium | reverse complement strand
TGGCGCCTATATGGAATATCTCCGATAGCTTCGTCAACGATATGCTGTTGTCGCGGAAATTCGCCCGCAGGTAATCGTATATCTCTTTGAATTCGGGCGTGAATTCCCTTGCGGTCGTCTCGATGCCGCGTAAAAACAGAAAAGCGGATTGCCATAACGTAATCAAATCGTCTTTTTTCAGCAGATCTACGTTGTGCGCCATAAACAAAGTGCTGTCGATGATTTGCTTGTTTCGATCATCCGCCTCTATAAGCAGGCAGTAAGTCCTTCCGGTAAGTCCGCTCAATAACGATGCGCGGATTCCCGGCCTTGGTTCGCAATCAAAGATTTCGTTGACTATTGCGCGGAACATAACGGCGGCCTGCTCGTAGTCGCCAACGTAGATCTGGTTGGCCATGCGCATCTCCATGGAAAGGCGGTTGTAGGAAGCGCGCTGAGAGGACGCCTGAGCGCCCGTCGCCACTGTTGCGATGGGAGGTTCGAAGCGCGCCGCCGCGTATGCCGAATTGAGCGTTTCAGCGCCCGAATAAACATTGCTTATGTGAATGCTTACGGACAGGGAAAGCTGTTCGGACATCTGCTCGCAGCATACGCTCAGCGTATTGAGTATATCGTCGCGGTTGACGGCGTCGGAATTGATGAGAAGTATAAGCTCGTTTTTGTGCATAAGAAATCTCACCATATAAGCCTCGAGGTGCTTTTGAAGCAATTCCTGCGCGGACAGGACGACAACCGTGTCGTAATACGCGGTTTCAACGGCGTCTTCGCCTCTGTCGTTCCAATGAGAATGTCCGTTGGGATATACGATGGCCAGAACGTATCGCGTGGTAAACGACGATATGTTGTAACGCTCGATATCCTCGCGCGATACGTAGTCGGAGCCGTTTATGATCAGGCGCGTCAGACAGCCGTTCTGCAACTGTTGCTCCTGCTTTGACAGTTGCTGTTCCTGGCGCGATATGACGGTGTCGTGCACATTCACCAGATTATACAGTTTTTGCAGGCTTTGCGATATCTGTTCATATTCGTCGATATAATTGCCCTGGGAAGAGACGGTTCGCGGCATGCTTCTCGCTATGGCGCGCACGGGCTTGTACCATTCCCGGAAAAACAGCAGAGAGCTTGAGATAAGTATGATTATCCATAATCCGGAAAATATCAGAAAATACCTGAACGCCGTTGTGTTCAGTATAAATATATCCTTGCGCTCAAATACGACGGCGCTGCGAAGCGAAAACTCGCCCAGAGAAATCTGCATCACGGTGTAGGAGCGACCGCCGTCATCTATGGTGAATATATCGGGCAGATCATCCCAATAGGCGTCCCCAAGGCCAAAAAACCTGGATTTATCGGTATACCACTTCAGTTCATCCAGCCAGTATATTCCGCTGTCGCCGCGATTCAGGGTAACGCCGGCGAGAGTATAAAATGCGCCATAGGAGGGGTTGAGCAGGGTGCTTTCCATCGCGTCGTCCATGATGCCCAGAATCGCGACCAGATCGTTGCTCAAACGCGTTGAAAAAATCATTTTATCGTATATGCCGAGCACTTCGTTATCAATGATGAAAGCCGCGTCTTCACCTGCCAGAAGCCTTTGCACGTCGCCCGTATCAAGCGCCAGCATGTCGGCGAACTCGTTTATTCCGTGTGCGGTGTGGATGGACAAACCCTGATTGGACACGCCAATGAAGTAGTCGCTCACCGGAGAATAAAGATACAGCGAATCGTAATCATAATTGGACTGCACAAGCGTTTGAATGCGCCTCATCAGCCGGTACATTTCCCCGTTATCCACGAAGGGATTGACGTCTCCCAGTCGCGGACTGTCCATAAGCGAGGTGTCGATTAACTGGCCGGCGATTTCTTCGTAGCTCGCGTCGGCAAAGAACGGACTCGTTCGAAACGCGGCGGTTTCGAGCGAATAACGCATACCGCCTATGCGATTAAACAGCTTGACGAACTCCCGGGTATGGCTTTCGAGCGTGGCGTATACGGCGGTTTCCTCCTGAGCGCGGCTTTCCTCAAAGCTGTAATGCAATAATATGGAACAGACCAGAAACGCGATGACGACGCAGGCTCCGGCGAGCGCGATGCCGCGGAAAAAATGCCCTTTACGCTGAAAAGAAAAACGCCTGTTGCTTTCCACGCGGCTATCATCCTCTCTCTCATACGATTGTATATATTTTTACTATATTATTATAATAAGTCGGCGAGCAGAATTCAAGATGCACAGGCTTATCTTTTCGTGTAGAAAACCCGAAATATATCCGCGTTTTCATTTCCGGTATCGCGCGGGCGTGAATGCGCGCATGGTTATGACGGGAGAATGCTTCATTTATTGGCACAATCACTTCTTGCGGAGGAATTAAAATGAACATAATTGCCAAATGATATGCAAAATATATGGTCAAAAAGAGCAATAATGCGTGATTGATTGCAAAAACTGATGCTTGCCGCCCCGCCTTTATACAAATATAATCAAAGACGTACACAGCGTGAGATTCAGGGAGGGATGCCGAACCAAGGATGAAACCACACAGGCAGGGAAGACCGAATACCGGATCGCGCCTCGATTTACAAAGGCGTCGCCCCGCCACACGTTCGGGAGGCGCGCCGGTATTGCGGTCGAAGCGGAAACATTTGCATTTTACTCTATGAAGTAATTAGTGGCTCAGAAAAGAAAGGGGGACTCAAATCCATGAAAAAAGCATGTTTTTCGGTGTTTATAGCGCTGTTGCTGGCACTGGTCATGTGCGCTACGGGTTTGGCGCTTGACTCGACGCTGCCCGAGGCGACCCCATACGTGGACTATTCGAGCGATAGAAGCGCCATATTCTTCAATACGCAAGGCTACAATCAAACCGTGTTTTTTGATTTTTTCTATCCGTTCGATCCGCCGCTCAACGTGGTTGTCAACAATCCCATAGCGCAATATACGCTGGATTATCCGACTTATGACGATGACGGGGTGTTGATGGTCGCGCTGGATGATCTGGAGAAACTCTACGCGCCGTGGCTTGATTTCGCGCTTGCGGACGACGCGCTTCTCGTGCGCCATACAACCTATACAAAGGACGTCGTCTCCGGAAACGGCGGACGAACCCCTCTGATCGATTATCAGAAGACCGTATGGGAAGCCTCCATATCCCTTTCGGGCAACGTGATGGAAGTCGTAAAGACGCCTTATGAAGTCATACAGATGACAACAAACCGCAATATCGAGGCGCTCGACGCGCCGGACGCGGTAAAGCTGGAGGAAACGGCGTACACGTTTGAACTGGATCGCTCCGTCACCCTGCGCGACGGCGTGTACTACCTGCCCTGCGCCTCGTTCATGACCGCCCTTGGGAAGGACGCGGTAAACGAGGACGGATATCTGACGGTAAGGACATATGTGCCTCACCTTCGCGCTTCGACGACCGAGTTTGGCATAGCCGGGCTTGCGGAGGTTGAATACGGCGAGGCGGATCTCGCGAGCACGTCTCATCCGCTGCTTAGCCGCTCGCACGAGGGAATGACATGGGGTCAGTACATGGATGGAGTGCTGGACGGAAGCATAGCCGACGGGTATCTGTGGGGCGCGTTCTACGTGGGAACGGAGATGTTATACACAGGTGAACTGGCGGAGAACCCAGATGATATCGGAGAAAATGATCCGCAGGTCGAAACCGTGGTCAACCGCGTAATCCCGTATTGCCTGTATATA
>JAUNBY010000321.1 GCA_030526935.1 Clostridia bacterium | reverse complement strand
TCCCGGAAATATCGCAAGGCGTCTATAGTCTCGTAAAACAAGGGTGAACAGTAACAGGTAATAAGGCCGACCCCGCCGTTCCTCCTTAAATTCCTTGACAATTAGTTCCACACATGTCATAATCAAAAAGCGGAGAGGTTTACGAATTATCTCGCCCGCGCGGGTCTGCGAATGAGGGCGAAATCGTATACTGATTCCATGTCATACAAAGCGTCGCGTCTGACGCGGTAGTATAAACTCAAGGAGGAACTCATGAAAAAGAATATTATCGTCCTCATGGCGATATGCCTCATTGCGCTGTCGTCATGCGCTATGGCGGACGACGTCGGAGAAGCCATTGATTCGGATTCGGGCGTCTACACCTATCAAAGTTCCGACGAGAGCGTCGCGACGGTCGATATTTTTGGCGTCGTGACCCCGATAAGCCCCGGGGTCGTCGTCATATCGGCTTATCAGGACGACGTTCTCGTAGACGAGGTGGAGATTGAGATAACGGGAGATTGCCCCTGGTGCGGCGGGAACATGCTCGACGGAAGCACTGACCATACTACGAAATGGAGCGCGTACGATCCCGACGATCACTTCCGCTGCGCAATCGAGCATTTGCACCACTGCGAAAGCTGCGGGCTTGATTTCCCCTGTTCCCTTTGGAACAGCCACACGCCCTGCGACGTGTGCGATAAGCCATGGTGCGACAAGTCCACCGGCAATCATACGCTTTGCCCTTTGTGCGAGCAAAGCCGCCTGTGCGTCGGAAACCACGGGCGCGGCATTTGCGTGAGCGATACGGACTGCCCGTTCAGTACCCACTACATAGGCGACGGCCTTGGCCCTCACAGGAGGTGCGAGTACTGTGACAAATGGCTTTGCAACGGAGAAAACCACGAAGTAAGGGTATGCGGAGATCATTGCCGCGCTCAGCTTAAAAAAAAGGATCACACCCGCGGAGAATGCTATATAAGGGGGCATTATAACTGCGACGGACGCGACCACTCCGAATTGGCTTGCGGACACTACGCCTGCCAGAGAGGAAACCACAGCCTGGCGCTATGTGGCATATCCGGGCATTACGTATGCGACGGAGGCGACCACTCTGAATTGGTCTGCGGGCATTATATGTGCCAGGGCGGAAATCACAATCAGGCGGTATGCAACCTGGCGGGGCACTACGTATGCGACGGACGCGACCACGCGCAACTGCCATGCGGGCACTACGCCTGTCAGGACGGAAACCACACTCAGGCCATATGCGGCGTATCGGAACACTACGTATGCGACGGACGCGACCACTCGCAACTGCCCTGCGGGCATTACGCCTGTCAGGACGGAAACCACACTCAGGCCATATGCGGCGTATCGGGACACTACGCGTGCGACGGACGCGACCACGCGCAACTGCCCTGCGGACATTACGCCTGTCAGGAAGGAAATCACGCGCTTGGCGAATGTGAAATACACTACTTATGCGACGGAAGGGAGCACATGATATGTGATTACTGTTATGGGTTTGTGTGTGACGGCGGCGAACACGACATCGGGTTGTGCGCTGTCGGCGACTAATCACGTATCCGTTTCCTGGCAACTTGGGCAGTCGTTATAAACAGCCAAACGCTCAAACGCAGGGGGGACGCTTTATCGCGTCCCCCCTGCGCCTTTATCTTGTTCGCGGTCTGTTTTAATCGAGAACTTCCAGCGTTACGTCAACGGTTATCGTGCTGAAGGTTCCGCCGATGTTCGAGTACTGGCTGGAGCTTTGGCTATTGCCGCCATAGTAGTAATTGCCGTAGCCTCCGAAGAAATCGTAGAAGGGGCTGTAGCCGTAACCGTAGCTGTCGCTGTCGCTGGAACTGCTCGACTGGGACTGCTGCTGGTTGGCGTAGATCCTCGCGGCGTTGTCGTAGCGGACAATAGTGAGGGTTACGACGTCTCCGGGCTGATGCGCGTCGAGCTGTGTGGTGAGTTCCGCCATGGTCGTTACGCGCACGCCGTCAACCTCGGTGATGAAGTCGTAGGGCTGAATGCCGGCATTGGCGGCGGGGCTGTTGGCGGTCACGGTGTATACGCACACGCTGGCCGGGGGATAGTTGGCGCTCGCCTCGTCGGGGCCTTCATAGGTCGCGGCGGTCACGCCCATCTGGGGGCGCTGCACCTTGCCATACTGAATGAGATCCATAGCCACGGGATAGGCCGTGTCTACCGGAATCGCGAAGCCGAGTCCCTCGAAGCTGACAGAGGAATATACGCTTCCTGAATACTTAAGGGTGTTGATGCCTATGAGATCGCCGTTGTAGTCAAACAGTCCGCCGCCCGAGTTGCCGTTGTTGATGGGCGCGTCGTGCTGTATATAGGAGATGGAGCGGGTGGTGTTGGTTGTGTTTACGCTCGTGCGCTCGAGGGCCGAGATTATGCCGCTGGTGACGGTGTTCGCCAGAACCTCGCCGCCGGGGTTGCCGATGGCGATCGCCGTGGAGCCTACGAGCAGGTTGGACGAAGAACCTATGGTCACGGGAACGAGTTCGTCAGAGTCAACGCTCAATACCGCCAGGTCGGTCGAGGAGTCCGCGCCTACGAGCTGCGCGTCGGCGTATTCGCCGGAGGGGAGTATGATTTTGAAGGTGTTGCCGTCTTCAATTACGTGGTTGTTGGTCAATACGTATCCGTCGGCGATCACGACGCCGGAACCCTGTCCGACCATTTGTGTCGTCTCGCCGGACTGGCGCGACCAGCGCATGGTGTAGGTCACTACTCCGACGACCGACGAGGCGTTTTTAGCGGCAACGTTTATCGCGGGGTTGGCGTCTCCCGCGACTCCGGTCGCGCTGTTAGATACGTTTTCCGCGATGACCGCGCTTCCCACCAGTACGCAGGCGAGTATAAGAGCTAATGTAAGAGCTATAATAGAACGGGTAGCTTTATTATTGCGTTTCATTTTTGATTCCTCCTTCATTTGATGAGTATAGTATAAACTAAGCTTTTAGACAAATGATGAACGAAATGTGAATCTTGAAAAATAAGGGACTGTTTTTAGCAGCCCCGCGCTATACAGCATTCCCGGGAAGACGAGGCGCTATTCGCAAGTGAATGTACGCTCCCGCGTATATCAAAAAAGCCATCACGCCGGATCGTCAAAAAAATATTCGAAAAAATGAAAAAAGGCGTTTAGACCTGCGAACGCCTGGTTATATATAAACATCACCGAGATATTAGGAGGAATTGATAATATGAAATGGGTATGTGCGATATGTGGTTATGTTCATGAAGGAGACCAGGCCCCCGAGATTTGCCCCGTATGCAAGGCGCCGGCCAGCAAATTTAACAAAATGGAAGAAGAGCGCGTCTGGGCCGCCGAGCACATCGTTGGCATAGCTAAGGGACTCGATCCCCGCATTATAGAGGGTCTGCGCCAGAACTTCACCGGCGAGTGTACGGAAGTCGGAATGTATCTCGCGATGAGCCGCGTGGCTGACAGGGAAGGCTATCCCGAGATCGCCGAAGCCTATCGCCGTTACGCTTTCGACGAGGCCGATCACGCCGCGAGGTTCGCCGAGCTATTGGGCGAGGTTGTCACCGATTCCACCAAGAAGAACCTCGAGCTTCGCGTAGACGCCGAATACGGCGCGACCGCTGGCAAGATGGATATAGCGAAGCTCGCCAAGGAACTTGGCTACGACGCCGTACACGACACCGTTCACGAAATGGCCAAGGACGAGGC
>JAUNBY010000320.1 GCA_030526935.1 Clostridia bacterium | reverse complement strand
CCGATGGAGCCGACTGGCGCCGCCGCGATTTCAGCAAGCTGATCGTAACCCAGAAAAACGACGTCCTGGACGCTTCTGGCGCCGTATTATCAGAGGCGGGCATATTGCCCACAATGCTGTACGATGAATTGACCAACTTTGAACTCGACGAGTTTATAAGCGAATACTTCCAACTGTCAAACGGAAATCAGATGTATTACAGCTATTGGCTCCCCGAGGATTATGACCCCTCCATGAAGTACCCCATGGTCGTAAGCATTACCGGAGGCGGCGGAAGCAACCGCACGCAAGCCAACGGCGACGCGACGGGCGGCCATATTTCCCGCGATCGCGGCGCGGTGGCGTGGCTTACTTGCGGACAGGACGTTATCGTTCTTTCGCCCCAGCAGGCCAACGACCCGTATGCCACCACGCCCGACGACGTGATGGAGATCGTCAACTACTTCCTGGACAACTTCAGCGTCGATCCCGATCGCGTAACCTGTATGGGCAGTTCGGCGGGCGGACTGACATGGTCAACAATACTGGCTAACCCGGAATACGCCGGCGTCTTCGCGGCTTACGCACCCTGCAACACGCATTTTAATGGCGCGCAGACGATGTTCAAGGCCGAATATGACGTGGCGCGCATGGAACAGACGTTCGGCTTCTCATCATTTGAAGATTACATGGATCCCGAACTCGTCATGGATGACTCCGAATACTACGACGCCGCAAAGGAAGCTTTTGAGCAGGTCGTAAACAACCGCATAAACGTATGGGTATGGCACGGCTATAACGACGAAACCGCGCCAACCGGCAGAGGCGTAAGCAGCTATATGATCCTGAGGAGAATCTACGAGGAGGAAGGACTGTCAGACGAGGAAATCGACGAACTGGTCAAGCTGACGCTCGTTGATACGCAGGAATTCCACGATCTGGGGATTCTGTCTTATCATATGGCATCCAAGGTCGCCGTGTCACATCAGGAATTCCTGGATTGGATGCTCAGCCAGACCCGCGCCGACTAACTGTTATAATCCGTTCCCGCATGAAAGCTTGTGGGACGTAAACGGGAGCGCAATGCGCTCCCGTAATTGCCATTGTCGTATGAGTAAATAAATAAAGGAGAGAAGTTTATGCACGCCTTGGAAAAAATACTGGCTAAGGCCTCCGGACAGGCAAAGGTGTCCACCGGTGAGATAGTCACCGCAAAGGTTGATTTTGCCGAAATCAACGATCTTTATCTGCAGACCGTTTTTTCATTCTGGGAAATGGGAGGCGACAAGGTTTGGAATAAGGAGCGGCTGGCTTTTATTTTCGATCACTACGCCCCGTGTCCCACAATAAAATCCGCGGAAATCCACGATACCATGCGCGACTTCGCCAAAGACCAGGGGCTTAAATACCATTTCGATATAAACGACGGCGTTTGCCATCAGGTAATGCCGGAAGCCGGCGTTATCGCTCCCGGTTCCGTTATAATTGCCACGGACTCCCACACCACCACCCACGGCGCTTTCGGCGCCTTCGGTACCGGCGTAGGCGCTACGGACATGGCTACGATAATGATAACCGGAGAAATCTGGCTGCGGGTGCCGGAGATTATTGAAGTGCGACTGGAAGGCCAGGCGCCGCACGGGGTTTACCCAAAGGACGTGGTGCTTTACGTATTGGGCAAAATCAGAGCCGACGGCGCAGTTTACAAAGCCATAGACTTTACCGGCTCCTATGTGGAAAGCCTTGGCGTGGCCGGGCGCATGACTATTTGCAATATGGCCGTGGAAATGGGCGCCAAAACTGCGTATATGCAGCCAAACGTTCAGGTTTTGGACTATGTGGCTCAAAGAGCCGTCTGGCCCTATCAGGTTATGGAAACGGACAAAGATTTTAAATACAGCGCCAGCTACAGTTTTAACGTGGAAAATTTAACGCCCCAAATATCCGTGCCCAGCAGCGTGGAAAACGTGGTCTCCATAGAAGAAATAGGCCATGTTGAGGTTAATCAGGGCTTTATCGGCAGCTGCACCGGCGGGAGACTGGAAGACATAGCCGTTGCCGCAGATATACTAAAGGGCAAAAAGCTGCCCAAGTTTTCCCGGCTTATAGTTATCCCCGCTTCCAGGGAAGTTCTTAAAAACAGCATAGCCAAAGGGTATATAACCCAATTGATAGATGCGGGAGCCACCGTATCCGCACCCGGCTGCGGACCGTGTCCCGGCACTCATCAGGGCGTAACGGCAAAAGGCGAGGTGTGCATAACCGCCTCTAACCGCAACTTCCCCGGCCGCATGGGAGGCGGGCTGCTTTATCTGGCTTCTCCGGCAACCGTGGCGGCTTCACTGCTCAAAGGCTGTATAACCGATGTCAGAACGTTAAGGAGGGACGGCAATGCAGACTAGTATAAAAGGCAAAGTCCTTGTGCTGGGGGACAATATCGATACGGATCAGATCTACCCCGGACGCTATCTGGAACTGGTAGAGCCTGATGAAGTCGGATCTCACTGTCTGGAAGGTGTAGACCCCAGAATAAGCGCCGAATTTCCCGTCGGCGGCATAGTGGTGGCGGGCGTTAATTTTGGCTGCGGTTCCAGCCGCGAGCACGCGCCTATAGCGCTGCTTAATATGGGCGCAAGCCTGGTACTGGCGGAGTCCTTTGCCCGTATTTTCTACCGCAACGCCATTAATTTAGGTCTGCCGTTGGTTATCTGCCCCGGCCTTAAAGATAAAGTGGCCACCGGCGATTTTATAGAGGCGGACATACTAAATGGACAGGTAACCGTCAGCGCCACCGGCGAAAAGCTTTTCGCCGAGCCACTAGGCGGTCAGGCTTTAAAAATACTCAAAGCCGGCGGTATAAAACCCCTGATGCGCCAGGTGACGGGCCGGGAAGAGAATTACGCCAGAAAGGTTAAGGAAAGATGACGTCCTGAGTAAAGGGCTTCCCGGGAATGGGCTGTTATCATACAAAGGGGCTGTCTGCGCGAATGAGACAGCCCCTTTTTCCGGCTCAATCGGCCGGCGCTTTGATTCAGCGAATATCCAGCACTTCGGTATCGTTCTCGTAGTGCAACGTGCCGTCGGCGTCCTTGTAGAACTTGGAAAAGAATTCGTCGTAGAACAGGTAAGACTCGCTGGGCAGGTTGGCGTGACCCTTGCCTTCAACGACGCTATAGCGGAACATCGGAACGCCTTCGCTGTTATAGAACAGGTAATGGTTGAACGCGCCCGAACGATACGACGCCGCTTCATCTACCGATTGCAGGTCATAGCGGTTGATGTAATACTCGACCATTGTTTTCACGCCTTCGCTTTCTGAAAGCTTGTAGCTTCCAACCGTAGCGTCTTTCTCGCCGTAGATTACGAAGGCGGGGCAATCATATTCTTCGGTATAATGCTCGCTTGTCAGCGCATCCGCCGGAAGCGCCCCGCAGGAAGAGCCGATCGCCGTGAACACGTCGCCAAGCGTTACGGAGATGCGCGTGCTCATCATGGAACCCATGGACTGTCCGGATGCGTACACGCGACCCGCGTCGATGTTATAATTAGCCTTTATATCGTCTACCATGTAGCGCAGGAAATTTACGTCATCCGTTCCCCTGTTCCACATGGAGACGTTTCCAATGCCGTTATCGAGTTGACGGCCATAGCCCGCCATGGGAAATGCGCAGATGAATCCGCGCTCGCCCGCGATTTGCGGCCAGCTGGACAGGCTTGCGTAGGTGCTGTACGAACCGCCGCGGCCAGCCATG